>JAGHDB010000083.1 GCA_021160155.1 Bacteroidales bacterium
GGGTACCGATCTCCTGACCATCCAGCCAGGCTTTCATTTCCCAGTCAACTGCTTCGAAATGCAACAATACTTTTCTGGATTTTTTATGAATGGGAATCTTCAATTGTTTCTGGTACCAGAGTTTTTGATCCGAAGAAAGCCTTTTCATCACCCCGGAGAGGGCAGATTCAACGGGGTAAGGAACGAGAATCCGGCCCTGCATGGAATCGGGATGATTCAGTGTGGCAGAGGTAATGGCATACTCCCATAACCCGTTCAGGTTTTTCCAGTTTGGCCTGACCATTTGCGGTCTTGGATATTCCTGCCAGGTTTTTCCGGGTTGTACTTCATCGCTCCACCGGGTTTTCAAAGGGCCTTCCTGAGGATGATAAGTTGTGTTTTCAGGCTGGCAGCCTGACAGGATGATCCATAAACTATTCAATAAAATAAGGAGAATCAGACGGTAGTGTTTCATCGAAAAAGTTTGTTTATTTAGGTCAGTTACGTATTTTACAAAACAATTAACCAGTCTAATATAGGCAATTTAGTTTTGGGTTTCTCTTAAATATACGAAAAATGAGTACAAAAACACTCCTGTTAAGCCTGGTACTGTTTCCTCTTTTATTTGAAGGTTCCATACTCAGGGGTCAGTCTGTTCAGTTCATTAAAGATACCCAACCGGTAGCGGTACACCGGGCGGATTTCAAACCGTTGCCGTCAGGGAAACTGGTCATATCGAAGGTGTCGGGTGAAATAACCGCTAACTACCGTCCCGGTCCTGGAGATTTTCACCTGTTTGCCCGTTTAAAAATTCTGAATTTTGGTCAAACCGATGGTATTTTTAACCTGTGTGGAAATCTTTTCGGCTTTGACGGTCGTCTGCGCGACTATTTTGTAAACGGTCATATATTTGGATCCGGAGTGAAGTCCCTGGGTGAGGCCGGAAAATCCGTCAGCGAAGGCCGGTTTTTTAATTTTGAGATTATCCGAAAAGATAATAAGATCCGGTTTTTGATAGATGGGAAGGAGATCATTCAGGTAACCGGAGATTTTATTTTTAATAATCCAATGGGGTTCAGACCTAACAAAGCAAAAATATTGATATCAGAATGGAGGGGTGAAGGTAACTGGGTTCGGGTATCACCGAAACCGCCTTTTTTTACGCTGCCCATTATTGATGTGGCTCATGAAACCTCCCGCCAGGAGATAATTGACAGGGAGAACCGGGTGTTTATTGGCCAGCCCGGTGTCATTCAATCTCCTGACGGACATGAAATGGCCATGATTTTACCGGATAATGACGGTCAATATAATTCTGTGGTGATTTTTTCAACTGATGAAGGCCGTACCTGGACTCCTCCTGCGGAGTTGCCATCCAGTCTGTCAGGTGACCGCCATCAGTGTTTGTATGCTCCGGATAAACGGTTGGTTATCACTTTTCGTGATTGTGCACGGGAGTCTCCCACGACGAATGATTTTGTAGCTTGGGTTGGTCGATATCAGGATCTTAAGGCCGGTGCCGAAGGTCAATACCGCATCCGGTTACTGGATAATTTATCAGAGTGGGATGGTAGTTATCCGGTTTTTGAGTTGCTTCCGGGCGGGAGCTTCTTAGCGGCAACTTATGGCAAATGGGATCGGGATCAAAAGAAAAGCTTCAAGGGGGTACATTTCAAATTGGATGAGATTGATGCCAAATACAGGCAGCTACCTGATGTGGTGGATGTATTTGTGAATGAAAAAGAAGGGTATGACACTTATCGGATTCCGGCCCTTTTATATACTGTCAAAGGGACTCTTCTGGCGTTTGCCGAAGGGAGATCTTCTCTTTCGGATCATGCTGAGAATGATATCGTGCTGAAAAGAAGTCAGAACAGGGGTGCCTCCTGGTTGCCGCTTCAGGTAGTGGCCGAAGACGGGGCTAATTCACTGAATAACCCGCTGGTAGTGCAGGATAAGAAAACCGGCCGGGTGCTGTTGATGTATCAGCGATATCCGCGGTCGCATGATGAACGCTCGGTAGGCCCCGGGTATGAGTCAGATACTATTTGTCGCACTTATCTGATTCATTCGGATGATGATGGAGTGCATTGGTCTTCTCCAAAGGATATCACCCGGCAGGTGAAACGTCCCACTTGGGTAACCAGTACTGCATCCGGGCCGGGCAATGGCATCCAGTTAAAACACGGGGCGCATAAAGGTCGTCTGATTATGCCTTTTAATCAGGGGCCTTATGGCAAATGGAGGGTGTATGCAGTGTTCAGTGATGATCATGGCAGGCATTGGCAATGGGGGGAAGTGGCATTTGAAAAGGACAAAGGACTGGGCAATGAAGTGCAAATGGCGGAGTTGTCAGATGGTTCGGTGATGCTCAATTCAAGAAGTGCCTACGGTAAAAAATACCGAAAGACAGCCATTAGCCGGGACGGAGGGGTGAACTGGACGGGACTGAGGGATGAAAAACAATTGATTGAGCCGCAATGTATGGGGAGTTTTATCAGCTTGAATCATACGGGCTATGAGCCGCCGCCATTGCTGTATGCCGGTCCGGGTTCACAAAAATCCCGGAAATTCGGGACCATTTATGTGTCTCTGGATGACGGATTTACCTGGGGATATAATCGTTGTTTGTATAACGGGGCGTATGCATATTCTTCTTTGACCGATATGGATAAAGGCCGATTCGGATTGCTGTTTGAGCGTGACGGGTATCAGAAAATATCTTTTTTAACCCAAACACTGGAGGATCTGTTAAGAGATGAATAAAACATGAATAAAACCGGATTAATGCCATCGTGAAAATCCCAAATGACGTGTGTATCTGCCCATGGCTAAAGAATCAAGCTCCTGCGGACCCATGATCAACCCGTTAATTCCGGTGGTGACGTAAGTAGAAAAAATACCAAGCCCGTGGTCTATATTGCTATATCCTATTCCATGATAATCATCGGTTATCCGGTTTACTTCACGATAAAAACGGATTTGGTTGTCTGAAGAGAGTATGGTAAAATCAAGTGTTTGTGCAATTCTGACCACAACATCCGGATTGGGTTTAATTTGTGCGGCAATTTGGGCATAGAAGTTTTCGGGGCGAAAATAGTAGGAGCAAATGAATCGGGAACCACCCGGGAACGAGGTTTCATTATTTTTAATTCCCTGAAGGATCCACCGGGCAACCTCTTCTGTTTCATGATCTTCAAATCTTTCAAGATAGTGGAGCCTGACTTCGATTTCGTAGGTATTTCCCGGATAGGTATTCATCCACTCCATAAAGAATGGCTTTTCGGTAAAGAGATAGATTTTGGTAAATGTGTATCGTGGTTGTGTAATATGTGGAGGCTCCTGGAGATGTGATACGGCATGCACGGTGTCTTCAAGTCCCGGGATTTTAACAAACAGGTGTAAATCAACCCGGTAGGGAAGGCCTATATGAAGAAAATAGGAAGGAAGAAGATGGAGGTGACTGCTGTCGGTTTGATATACCAGGTTATTGTGCGTAGCAAAAACACCTTCAACCCGGTCATGAATCAGCGTGGGGATCAGGTCAGCCCGTTCAATGAGTTTTCCACCCGGGGTTTTTGTTTCAAGCCATACGGCAGCATTGCGGTAGTATATTGAATCGGGTATCCGTGCATAGGATTCGGCATTTCCCGGTCCGACAAAAGTTTTGGTCAGCCTGATTGCAAATACCGAATCAGCAGGATTAATCATTCCGTAAACTACGGGTATCGGATCGGAAGGAATATAAGGATCAAATCTTTCGGAGCAGGCTGCAGCCAGCAAGAATAATGGTGTCAGTAATATTACGGAATGCTTCATATTTAATCGGCATTGTCACGGGTTTGTGAAGATAATGGTTTTAGTGTATTTTTAAATCAAATATCGGTAGATGAAAAATAGATTTACTTTAGGGACTGTATGGATACTGATTTTAGGTATTGGTGTTTTTTCCTGTTCGTCTGATCAGGAAAAGCAAGCCAGGATTCGTTTGGAACAGGCACGTAATCTGTATCATGGCGGACAGTTGGAAACAGCGATGCAGTTGCTTGATTCAATTCAGATTTGGTATCCTGATCAATTCGGTATTGTGGGTAAGGCACTGAAACTGCAAGACAGTGTTGCTTATGATTATCATATACAATTAATACGATCTGCTTCAGTAATGTTAGACTCATTAGAGCCCGGAGTCAAATTGCTGTCGAAAAATTTCAGGTGGATACCCGGCAAAGCCGGGCAACCGGGGATGTACGAACATAAACGGCAAACAGTTAGAAATTCATGGAACCGGACCTTCCTGAAGGTTAATATCAACGACCGGGGAGAGATGTGGCTTACTTCGCACTATTATGGAAAAGAGTGGATTGATCATTTCTGTATTAAAGTATATCATCGGGATCACTATATCTTCTCCGATACAATCCCCCTGAGTAATCCATGGAATAGAAAGGTGCAGGATATGGATGACAAATGGGAAACAATTGATTTCAGAGAGGGAACTGATAATGGGGTCATAGGATTTATTGTAGATCATAATGATGAACCATTGAAGGTTCGTTTTACCGGAAAAAAATTCTATTACATTGTGATGGAGAAGTTTGACCGCCTGGCAGTTAAGGAAGGATATGAATTGGCACAGGTTTTGAGTGAAATTTATCAATTGAAACAAACGATAAAGCGAAACCAAAAAGCAATCCGGTTATTACGCACTCGTCAGGTTTCAAGTGATACAATCATCCGAAATCAGTACCAACATGAAAAAACAACCGATTCACTTAATCTTCCGGATTCCCGTTCTTCTGATACCCCTGATTCTGGCTCTTAGTGGCTGTCATGAGGAGCCCGGGCCCGATATACGCGACACGCTTTTAGGGTATTATGATTACCAGGTTAAAATTTATGATCAGATCAATGGTGATTTGGTCTATTTAGGTGATCAGCCCGGTTTCTATGACATCACGGGTGTGATGCATATTGAGAAAAATCCTCATTACTCCGATATGATCGATTTTTATGAGGACGACGAATTACTCTTTCAGGGGGAGCATATAAGGGATGCCGGTAATGCCATTGTTTTTGATGTTCCGCTTCAGGAGGGGTGGGTAGGTCCGCTTCCTGTGCAGGTATCCGGTTATGATTACTGGGAGGTGGACGGCTCAATGTATCACGGTGCTTATTTAACTCAGGACCAGCAGGTTGAAATTGGATTCAGCGCATATATTATGGATGTGGACAGTGGTTTGATAATGGTACTGACTGCAGGCCGGAATTAGCTTGCCTGGAACCTGAAAGAAATTTCAAAATCTGTTTTATCTTTGTCCCCGCTCCTGCCAAGGTAGTTAAACGGTAGAACAGCGGTTTCGTAAACCGCCGATCCGGGTTCGATTCCCGGTCTTGGCTCAGAATTAAAAGAGAGAAAAAAAAGTTGTCAACTCTAAAAAGTTGTCAACCCTCTTCTTCTATCTTGAGTCTAAAGATATTAATTCTTCCACTTGCTCATATAAGAAAGTTGTCAACTCTGTATTATTCAGTTGACAAGTTTAATAGAATTTACTTCTGGTTATGAC
>JAGHDB010000347.1 GCA_021160155.1 Bacteroidales bacterium
AAAAATCTACTTTATTAATTTCTATCGGCCGATTAACTTTTTTCTAAAAAATTTTAAAAAGTAATATTAGGCAATTCAATTGATTCATTACTTTCGTGATTATTTTTCCATTTCCTGTCGTGTAACGATCGGCACATAACCTACCTCTAAACCTGCCGGAGGAACGACTATCAATGCAGGGTCAACATCTGCCAGTTTCCCTGTCGTTGGCGGAGGAAGGTATTCGCGGTCTTTTGTCCAAAGCCTATGAATTTTCTCCACTCGCTTTTGCAGTTTCTCACGTTCCTCGCTGGTCAAATCTGCATTGAGTAACGCTGGCTGGTCGGCGAATCGATACCAGTAATACGTTACCGTACTGCCATCTCCCAGTTTTGCTTTGAAAGGTCCGGCAACCGGACCGGGATTCTTCCAACAACTCTTCTCATCTTCAGGCGTAACGAAAGTTTCCGGAGGTCTATCCCCGGACCGGCTGAAGCTAACCTTGTGCAGTCCTGTTTCAGCAGGAACATCTTCGGGTGCTACCGCAACCCATTCACCAATACTGTCTTGACCGGTTTTCACCAAATGATAGTATTCCGGAAGTGTCACTACCGTACCGTTTTCTGTTTCTCTTTTGGTTATCAGGTCGCTATTCCAACTAAGTCTGAAGGTAGTGGCATCAGTTGAACCAGCACTTATAAAAGAATTAATATTTAACATGGCACGTTTATTCTTGGGTATATGATCCCCATATATCCTCCACGTTAATCTGACTTTTCCGATAAACTTTTGCAGGCAAGCTCCACTAAGATCAATGGTACCGTCAACCGGATCACCTCCTTCAAACCATGCTTTGACACCATCCCATAGTGCCTTTTTGTTATAGACCATTAAACGATTCATAAGCTCCGACTTTCCATCAGGACCTATCGGGTATTGGGTTGGAGCAATACGGACATATCTCTCACCTTTAGCGTCAGTGGCCTCAGCTGAATGAATATATTGTGTTTCCATCTGAAATGCCTTGTTAGCTTTAGAAGGCCGACAATCTAAAAACATCCCACTTAAGCGTGGATCTTCAACTGACGGACGGGACCAGAAATAAGGAGTAAAGAAAGCAACCGGACCTTTAAAATTTCCTGTGTTGATAAATAAGGTCCAGCATTGATTTCCGGTTGGAACGTTTTTGCCTGCCGTAACAGATTTGGGGTCAGTCAGTGGCAAGGGCAAATATCCGTAACCAAATAATTCACCACATGTACCCTGTTTCAGATTAAGTCCATCGGGGGGAAACAGCAACCAGGGGCTCAGCTGTGCTACACCGTATTTCCCTTTAGGTTTACTCCAGTCCCTGCCTTTGCCGGCACCAGGACCATTGGCCCATGCGACAAAGTTGAGTTCTACTCCGCCCATAATAAATTTCGGAGTTTCTGTTGGAAACTCAGTACTGCGCCACCAGCCAAGTCCGCCTTCAATATCCGAATACATTCTTTCTATAGGTGCAGGCTTATCAAGTTGAGCATGCATCCAGGTACCGAAAAGTCCTGATTGAAAATCACGCCCCGGATACTCCCTCAGTAAAGGCCAGGCTGTTGCATATAACGAGAACCCTGCGTTATAGGATTCATCAACATCCTCTCTATAAACAATCGTGTACCCGCCAACATTTCCTTTTCGAATAATGCCTTCATAAGAGTTGTCGGTTTTGTTCTGCCTGCAAGAAAGAGGCACAATCAACATAAATAGAAGACTGGCAATGAAGAACAATTCTGTTGTATGAATAAAAAATCTCATCTTTTTAAGGTCCCGGAACCATTCTCCTCCTTGTTTAGGAAGAAACCTGGAAAATTTAGTGTTTTTCATTTTCATCATGTTTTTTAGTTTTACTTTTTTGTGTTAATCTATAATATTACTCTGATTATTTAGCATTATTCCAATTATCCGTTCTGAAAAATATAATCAAAATCTATAACTCAATTTTTCCTTACTTATCCGGGTTTCAATCTGACTATCTCTCCATGAAGTATGGGTCAATCCGACAGGTACATCCAATAGATCCTGCAAATGCAGTCCGAAGAAATATGCTTCTGCACTGAAATCTCTTACATTTCCAAGATTAGCAGACTGCCATCCTGTATATTCACTCAATTTTTCCCTTGGGGATACACCAGCTTGATGTTGCACTGTAAATAACCGTATATTCTCACTGTTTGAATTCGTTATCGCCTCTTGTGCGCCATATACTGTCTGACCAAATTTACTGCTGACGAAAATTTCCATAATTGATTGTCCTGAACACAACCAAACTTCTCCAAAGAAGATTTTTTCCAGCGAAATATCCTGTTTGGAGTTTCTGATTCTAATTTTTTGTGGCCCATTACTATTTGCTGTTTGGTCTTCAACTTCCCGATCCCCGGCATTATCTGCAGAAAAACTTAAGGAATTTTTTAACCATGATGTTGTGATGCATAATTTCGCTCTGGCATTAACCCAACCCCATAAAGTAATTCGCTGCAAAACCATGTTCGAAGAAATAATAGCAGGTAAACG
>JAGHDB010000141.1 GCA_021160155.1 Bacteroidales bacterium
GGAAATAACAACGGAATTGCCGGATTAGGTGGTAATAGGGAAATCCCGGCCGGCCCGGATAAATGCTTCAAAATTCTCCGGAGGAGTATTTCTTCCGATCGCACATCCGGTACTTAACCAGATACCTTTTCCTTTAGTTTGTTGTAAAAGTTTTATGGTTTCCTTGTAAACCTCTTCCCGGGTTCCGGTCACAATTGGATGACTGGGATTTATATTTCCCATAATGATGGTTTGTCCGTGAGCTTTTCTAATCACCTCAGCCAGATCAACCTGCCAGTCTATCTCCAACACTTTTGATTCAGTTTGCAACATTTCATCAATGATTGCCGTAGTATTTCCGCAAATATGAAGACTAAACGGAATACCGTAATCCTGAATAGCCCGTACAGCCGTGCATTCCGGCTTCCATGCAAAAGTTCGATACAGATCAGGAGAAATCAGGTTTGGCCCGGCCAGGGCATCTCCCATCGAAGTAAAATGTGCGCCTGCATCTTTCTGTGCTTTGGCAAAGCGTGTAAATGCTTCTGTACAATAATCAATCAACTCATGTACCGGTTGAGGATCCTCAGTCATCAAATCCATCATAAAATTCTGTGTTCCTCTTAACAGGCTGGCTAAAGTAAACGGACCCTGATCAGCTCTGCCCATTATCATTACCTCTCTGCCCAGTTGCTCAGAGAGTATCCTTGTCGTTTCAAGCCAAACAGGAAGACGTCCCGATTTATTCGGATCAGGTAACCGAAGCTTGTCAAGATCAGACCAATTAGTAATCACAGGTTTTGATTCATCTACCATAGCGGGTTCAATATCTCTGAATATGACAGAGGCTCCACAGGCTTCAGCAAGGGTTGCATCATCAAAATCAATTACAATGCCGTCATAATCATATTGTTCCCAGCACTGCATCAGAGCCTTAGCCATATTTTCAGGATTATGAACCACTTCACTCATCCTGAATTCAGAAGTTTCGATGGCAAATAAAAAACCTTGCGGCACCACCGGTACTTTGTCAATACTTTGCCTGTTAAGACTATTCAGGCAACGTTCTAATCCATTCATCGGAGATGTATTATTTAATCACTTTTAACCTGATTGTCTCAATAGCATGATGCCCCAAAGGCCAGACGAGACGATTATCTTCCAATGAGACAAGCTTTTGTATCTCTTCCAGTAGATTTGTTGACCAGGCGGATATCACATGAAACGGAAATGTAAAACCGATCTCTCTGTTAACCCCTTCGGGATCATAAAAGCGAAGTATCAAATCATCATTATCCTCCGCCTTTTTTACCGTTGAGACTATCGCGGTTCCTGCTACGTGAATCATTGAATATTCCGGAGGAAAAAGTGATTTCAGCCGTTGGGGATTAAAGACCACCACCAGGGGTTCATTGGCCTGTATGGCTTGACGATAGCCATATTTCCATCCCGGTTCATGGGTGAAAACAGAGAAGGTCATCTGATGGTTTCCGGTCTGGTCATATAAAGGTCCTTCTCCGTGACAACTCTTTCTTGAAGCCAGCAGAACCGGTTGGAGTAAAGTAGCATGGGTTGACAATCCGGTAGGATTGAGGTAATCCCAGACAGCTACCGGTGAAGAGATGGTCACCCCTATATCAGCGTCACTGGCATTGATCCAGTTACCGATACCTCTTGGATGTACCTCAGTGCAAGGAGTGTGGTAACGCTCTCCGGCAGGACCGGGTAACTCATCCTTACCCACACGCAGCACACCAAATGGAACTTCATAGGAGATCCCGGGCTGATTCATGTCAGCCGGAAAAGCCAGACGAAATTCACGGTATGGAGTACCATCCCAATCAATCAGTTCTGCAGTTACATCAATTCTTTTTATGGTCTGGTAAAGTATCCATGTTATTTTAACTCTGTTATGCATCATGTTAGTGATTCCGGTCACTACAAGTCTGACCGGACCGTATTCGATCACTTTCCAGTCGTCTAACAAATCTTTTAGTCGTTCAAACCCCTGCATATCAGGCTGTTGGATATCGGCAAATTCACCCGCACCATTTCCTTCAGAATGCATGGAAAACAGCTCTCCGGCACGGAACTGATCCTGTGTCCATATCTCTTTTCCAAGTTCTTTATCAAACAATGAAAACATTCCTCCGGAATTAAACCGGATTTTATAAAAGTCATTTTCAATGACTTTCTGAACACCACCAATCGGGTAAACAGTATATCCTTTAGAAGGTCCTTTGTAAATATAAAACGTTTTGTATCCCAGGGGAGGAACATGATCAGCGATAAATTCAATTCCCACACGCTTTAGATAACCTGAAGGGTAGTATAACTCCCGTTTGGTTACCTGAAACGCTATTTTATTTCCCCGTCCGTCAGCCAACCGTATTCCTTTATAAGTATGATCCGGCAAACTTACCGTAACCTGAACCGGATCCGACCGCATCCACGATAATGAGTTAAAAAGCACAAGAGGTATTCCACTTTTTTTATAGGCGATCCGACCGGCAATTTTCTGTGCAGACCGATTTATAATTTTCTGTGCGGTTTCAGCTGCATATCTGAATGTATCCAAGAAAGTCTGATCGGTAATTTTTCCATTTTTACCTCCCCAGCCATGATCGGGATAAATAGCTGCTTCCCAGGCCCGGGTCAGTTGCTTCTGTGGATATGCAGACCAGTCCTGATCCAGAACTGCCGCCATACTCGCCAGCTTTTCAGCTTCCGGAAGCAACCTGCCGGCACTTCGACCGGCTTTAAGAGCCTCAAAATGTGAGGGTCCGTGGATATACAGCCACACATCAGGTCGCTCACCCCGAATTGCAGGGAAAGAAGCTCCGGTAGCTTGCGCATCCTGTAAAAACCTCAGGGCAGTTGAGTGTTCCAGCTTCGGCAGAGGCCGGGAAGGTTTAGTAAATGAATTCCATTTTTCAATATATTCAAAATAGGAATCCGGAAGTGCCATATCGGCATCAGACAATACCGGCATTACCGGGTTGAGAGTCTGTCTGTTATAATAACGCTGCCAGAATTGGGTTAAACCGTCCAGATATTGTACCGTTTTGAAGAATCCTGCCTTCAATCTGGTATAATCATTATAATAATGACCGGGAGAGTAGGTCAGTACTTTTGAACCATCAGGTGCCATCCAGTAAAAAAGTCCCCGTTCATGGCGGCTGATAATCATATATGGGACACCGCTTTTTTTAAGAATCTGAGGCATCTGCAGGGTACGAGCCGGCACATCCACATTCCAGTAAATTGAAGAATAACAATTTTGGAATTCCTTCTCAAACCATTTCTTACCCAGGTAAAACTGCCGGATCAAAGGTTCTCCAAAATACATATCCTCATAAGGCATATTGTATGAAGCACCCCATTCCAGTCTTCCTGACCCGGAAAGCTCCAGTATCTCCTGTTTTTTATCAGGATGCCTGTTAAGATACTCCCGGAGCATAAGGATATCCTCCATATCGATCTTATAGTCAGGTAGTTTGTGAAGCTTGTTTAACGCAGGCGTAATCAATAATTTATCTCGATCTTCTATACATGCTTCAGGGCTATCCATCCAGGCGATATCCTGATGTGACGAAACGAATATTTGAATAGTTCCCTTAGCCAATAAGGAAGAAGAAATATCATTCAGATCTTCAGCAATCGTACTGGTAATGTGCTGCACCTGAAGTGTCCATTTTCTTTCAACCGGTTTTTCGGCCCGGTACCATACCAGTCGGTCGGACAATAAATCGCTTGTGTTTACGGGTTGATTAAGTTTTATAATCCGACTTTCCCATCCGGAGGATGTTTTAAACTGCAGTGCCGGTGGTTCAGCATTCTGTTCTCGGGACAGTTGAGCTGTGTAATGGATCATCCCCTCAGCATCCGGTTGACGGGTAAAGGGCAGTTGTTGTTGATCAGCCAGTTTAATCGCAATCAGCTGTTGGTCTGATAATAATGGGGTTGTGATATCCAGTTGCCAATAATTGCTGTCTCTGATCACACTCAGATTGAACCAGTTGTCGGTAGCTGCTTTCTTTTTGAACCATTGCAGTCCATCCACACACTGGAAAATCATAAACCAATGCTGACTGCCGGAGGCATCACCCTGAATTTGCATCTGAACCGGTTGTCCGGCAGGCAAGGTACCTGCTTTCAGATGAATCAGTGCATATCCGAAAGCATCCCCATACTGGTCTTTATTAAAAGTATGGAACTCCATACGACTGTGATCCCGCCCCTCCACCTGCCACACCTCTCCATTCTTATTATAGAAATGGAAATAGGACTGCCCATTTAACCGAACAGAAAAACCAGGTTCCAGACCTTTCAAGTTATATCCCTGCAGACTCATACCAGCTATAAAGAACAGGGTGATGGTATCATTGGGAGAATCATACCGGATGGGTTCTGTGGTCCAGACAATCGGATTTTTCCCGTCGGTAGCACGCACGAGCAGAGCATTGGCACAATCCTGCCTGGTAGAGTGATACTGGATATCCGCTCCGGAGATTTTCCGGTTAAAACCTTCAAAAGCATGCTGCAACCGGTTTGCTAGTATTACCTGCCTCGTCACCCGGTCGGCAAAATCATACTGACTATATGCAAAAAAGTTGGGGAAAAATAACTGTAAACCGAAAAAAAGAAAGAAAGGTATTCTTCTCATAATTATTTAAACAAGTAACCCACACCCACACTCACACTCACACTCACACTCACACTCACAC
>JAGHDB010000177.1 GCA_021160155.1 Bacteroidales bacterium
GTATCAGGATAATAGTCATTGAACGGTACTTACGGGTCAGATTCACGATCAGACTGGTATAACTTACAGCAGAAAAAACTGCCAGGAACATCAGGGCAATACCCCGTGGCGGGGCAACCAATACAAAACCCCTGCCGGTTAAGACCAGCAAAACACCGGTAAAACTGAGGGTAATACCGGCTATTCTCAACCAGGTGATCCGCTCTCTGAAAAACAGAAAAGCAGCAACCGGGGTTAAAAGTGGTATGGTGCTGACTATTACTGCCCCTACAGTAGAACTGACCAGATTCATCCCATAACTTTCTCCTAAAAAATATAGCAGTGGCTCAAATAAAGATAGCAGCAAAAACCGTCCGAAGTCTGCCCGCCGGATTTTTTCAAATGAACCGGTTAAAGCAGTTACAGTCAGAAGAAACAGAGAGGCTACTATTAACCTGAAAAAGATCAGGGCGATCGGTTCAAGATTCCGGTAGGCAATTTTGTAAAAAACAAATGAGAGCGACCAAAATAACATGGCCAGGGATATGCCGGAATATATGCCTAATATTTTGGGTTTCATGGCACAAAAAATCCCTAACCATTGATGGGAAGGGATCGGTTTGGGTGGGAGATCGGATTCGAACCGACGACCTCTGGAACCACAATCCAGCGTTCTAACCAACTGAACTACACCCACCGTTTGAAGCCACAAATTTATAGTTTTTTTTTAACCGAGCAGGTGCCTTGATGAAAAACTTGATTATTTTTAAACTATGAAACTAAACCGGATTGACAAACATAACTTTCGTCTTTTCCACGATACGGGGCGAATTCTATACCGGGATGACCCTAATTGGATTGCCCCTTTGGATATGGAAGTGGAAAATATTTTTAACCCTGAAAAGAACAGTAACTTCGAACATGGAGAAGCAATTCGATGGGTTCTGATTGACGAACAGGGGAGGCCTGAGGGACGTATCGCTGCATTTGTAAATTATAAAAAAGCAAAAAAAAATGATTACCCGGTGGGTGGTATGGGATTTTTCGAATGTGTGAATGATCAGGAGAAAGCAGCGGTTCTTTTTGATGCGGCTAAAAACTGGCTTGAAGAGAGAGGTATGAAAGCAATGGACGGAAGTATTAATTTTGGAGAAAACTTCTCTTATTGGGGAGTGCTGGTCGAGGGTTTTATGCCTCAGGGATATGGGATGCCATACAATAAACCTTACTATCAGAATCTTTTTGAAACTTATGGATTCAAAGAATATTTCTCGCAATTTACCTATCATATCGATTTAAGTAAACCCATTCCCGAGCGAAAGCTGAAATTTGCCGAGTACCTGGCTTCCCGGCCGGGATATACATTCAGACATTTTGAAAAAAGGAAGGCCTCAAAATATATCAGAGACCTGGTTGAGGTTATGAATACTACGTGGGAAGACTATATGGAAGATTATACTCCGTTGGCCGAAAAAGATGTGGCATTTATTCTGGAAGAGGCTAAGATGTTAATTGAGGAGGATTTTATCTGGTTTGCCTATAAAGATGATCAACCCGTTGGAATGACGGTAGCTTTTCCTGATGTAAACCAGTTGTTCAGTTATTTCGACGGCCGGCTCAATTTCTTGAAAGTCCTGAAAATGCTCTGGCTGAAACGGCGTAAAGTGATTACACGCAATCGTGTTCTGTTGGCCGGAGTCATACCCGAGTATCAGAATACCGGGGTGATTGCTGCTCTGTTTCTTGAATTTCTGAGAGCTGTTCAACGACGGCCTCATTACAGTGAAATAGAACTCTCATGGGTGGGTGACTACAATTACCGTATGCGCAAAGTCTATGAACAGATTGGTGCTGTTCAGAAAAAACGACATGTTACTTATCGCTTTATGATGGATTCTTCAATTCCGTTCCAACGATTTAGTAATGAAAGAGGCAACAGTGTACTCAGGCGCGACAAGATCAGGCAAAAAAGATAATATACGGTTTGTTTTTTTGATATTTATGAAAATGTATTTACCTTTGCACTCCCTTAAACTAATGAATTTTGGGGAATTAACAGTGTAGAGAAATGAAAAAAGAGATTCATCCCAGGAATTACCGTTTGGTTGCTTTCAAGGATCTTTCGAATGATTACACATTTATCACGAAATCAACTGCACCCAGCAAAGAAACTATTGAGATTGAAGGAGTAAAATATCCGCTGATCAAAATTGAGATCTCCAGCACATCCCATCCATTTTACACCGGTAAAATGAAGCTTGTGGATACCGCAGGACGCGTGGATAAATTCAATCGCCGGTATGAAAAGCATATGGCTGGCCGGCAGAAAAAATAACCTGATCAGGTTGAATAAGAGATAATCCCGGCTTGCCGGGATTTTTTTTGGCATAATGCTTGACCGGAATGGGTAATCAAAAAGAATGGTCTGCTGCCTGTCAAAATGACGTAATAAATCTGGATTGTTTTATCTTTACTATTAATTATGGCAAAAACTTCGGGATTAATAATAATGAATGACCTGTTTATGGATTTTGGGGATGATGAGGCTGATTTTATCCCTTTGATTTCTGATGGTAATGATGAAGAGTTCAATTTGGCTGAAGTACCCGATTCCTTACCGATACTTCCATTACGGAACACGGTATTATTCCCTGGTGTGGTGATCCCGATTACCGTGGGTCGTGAGAAATCGGTTAAACTGGTTAAAGAGGCTTACCGTGGTAGTAAAGTAATTGGAGTAGTAGCACAAATCAAAGATTCAGTGGATGATCCGGGTCAGGATGATCTCCATCCGGTAGGGACCATGGCCAGCATCATCAAGATCCTGAATATGCCGGATGAAACCACTTCGGTAATTATACAGGGGAAACGCAGGTTTCATCTGGATGAACTCTCCACTACAGAACCGTACCTTGTGGGAAAGGTTCATGCTTTGTCTGAAGTAAAACCGATAGAGGATCTTGAAGAGTATGATGCCATAATCGGAGCTGTTAAAGATTTGGCACTTAAGATTATTCAGGTTTCTTCATCGGTTCCGCCCGAAGCAACCTTTGCCATAAAGAACATTGAAGGCGCCAACTTCTTAATCAATTACATCAGTTCAAATGCCGGTATCGGGTTGGTTGACAAACAGGAATTATTACAGATTGACAGTCTGCGTGACCGGGGTTTAAGGTTGTTGGAGCATCTGTCGATTGAATATCAGAAACAGAAATTAAAAAAAGATATCCAGAACAAAGTAAAACTGGATCTCGATCAGCAACAGCGCGAGTTTTTGCTTAACCAGCAGATAAAAACCATTCAGGATGAGCTGGGTGGTAGTCCGTTTGAACAGGAAATCGTTGACATGCAGAATCGAGCTGCCAAGAAAGACTGGCCCAAAGAGGTGGCAAAAGCCTTTTCACGCGAATTGGCAAAAATGGAACGGATCAACCCCTCTTCGGCTGAGTTTTCGGTGCAAACCAATTACCTCGAAACCCTGCTTGATCTTCCCTGGAATCATGTCTCGGTGGATAATTTTAATCTGAAACGGGCCAAACGGATACTAAACGAAGATCATTCGGGATTGGATACAGTCAAGGAGCGCATACTTGAACACCTTGCCATTCTTAAACTGAAAGGCGATATGAAAGCCCCGATACTCTGCCTGTATGGCCCGCCGGGTGTAGGAAAAACCTCTCTCGGGAAATCAATTGCCAGGGCTCTTGACCGGAAATATGTCCGTATGTCATTAGGTGGATTAAAAGATGAATCGGAGATCAGAGGACACCGTAAAACATATATCGGTGCACTACCCGGAAGGATCATTCATTATATCAAACGTGCGCAAACTTCTAACCCGGTTTTTATCCTGGATGAAATCGATAAAGTGGGCAGTGATTTTCGGGGTGATCCCTCTTCAGCATTGCTCGAGGTTTTGGATCCTGAACAGAACAGTACTTTTTATGACAATTACCTTGAAATGGAATATGACCTTTCGCGGGTATTGTTCATAGCAACTGCCAATAATACCGGAACCATTAACAGGGCTCTGCGTGACCGGATGGAAATGATTGAGATTACCGGGTATGTGGTAGAAGAGAAGGTGGAAATTGCTAAAAAACATTTGATACCCAAACAGTTGAAAGAACACGGATTGCCACCCGGGAAGTTTGTGTTTCCGCGTGAAGTAATTGTATATCTGATTGAAAATCACACCCGCGAGTCGGGTGTACGTCAATTGGATCGCAAAATTGCCAAGGTGGTTCGTCAACTGACCAAGATGGTTGCCATGAATGAACCTTATGAGGAGGTTCTAACCGTGGAACAGGTGAAAAAAATTCTGGGTTATCCCGAATTTATACGGGAGAAATATCAGGGAAATGAATTTGCAGGGGTGGTTACCGGATTGGCCTGGACTGAAACTGGCGGGCAGATATTGTTTGTTGAATCCAGTTTGAGTAAAGGAAAAGGCAACCTGACGCTGACCGGTAATCTGGGAGAGGTAATGAAAGAATCGGCTGTTTTGGCTCTTGAATACATTAAATCGCATGCGGTTACCCTGGCAATTCCTGAGACGATATTCGATAAATGGAATGTGCATGTCCATGTGCCTGAAGGAGCCATCCCAAAAGACGGACCTTCTGCCGGAGTTACCATGGTGACCTCCCTGGCATCCATATTTACCCAGCGGAAAGTGAAACGGAACCTGGCCATGACCGGTGAGATTACATTGAGAGGCAAAGTGTTACCGGTTGGCGGAATCAAAGAGAAAATCCTTGCTGCTAAACGGGCTGCTATCCGTGAAATAATACTTTCTGAAGAAAACCGGAATGATATTGAGCAGATCAAACCCAGGTATCTTAAAGGATTAAAA
>JAGHDB010000272.1 GCA_021160155.1 Bacteroidales bacterium
ACATTAAGAAGTATCCGGTTAGTCAGGTCAAATTCAAATCCAAAAATTGCATGATTGGATTTCTGTAATTTGGTTTTAACTTTTTTGCCGTCAAACTCATTCTGCAGATTTTCAGGGCCGGAAAGAAAACCGTAAAACAGGTTCACCACATCGCGATCAGAATTCGCTGCGATCAGGTTCTGTGAATAAACGCCACCGGCAAATTTAAGTCGAAAGTTATCACTCAAATTATATTTGATACCAAGTCTTGGTTCAGGAGAGATCTCACCCAGTGAAGCATAATAATGTAATCGGAAACTGGGCTCGATCAGGAATTTTCCCAGGGTCATTTTGTAGCGTGCGTAACCGGCCAGTTCGGTGGTAAATTGCTGTTGGGTAATTTTCCGGCCTACTGAATTAAAATAGTTAAAATTGGTATTGAATCCTAACGTTTCGACACCATAATCGAGCTCATCCTTCCCAAAGAAATAGATAAATTCCAATCCCACGTTAAATCCGTCAATTGAGCTTTGCCGCGGTAACTGATCTGCTTCTTTCATTTGCACCAGATAATTTGAATAGGCCACATTGGCCTTAATCTGAGCGGGATAATTCTCGGGAATGAGAACCACATTAGACCCGAAACCATAGCTATTCCAGCCGATATCTGTAATTCCACGGTACGTAACATGGTCGGAAAAATTAAATCCGAAGAAATTAACTTTACTACCGTTTTTAGCGTTCATAGACACTTTACCATAGAGATCCGTAAAATTAAACGGCAAACCTGCCGTATCAATATAGGAATAAAAGAATTTTGATGATTGCTCGAGGTAAGAATGTTTAGCCGATACCAGGAAAGAGACTGAACCGTCATTTTCATTTTTGGCTTTTTTTATGGGTCCCTCAAGCAGCGCTTTTGCCATAAAGGTACTGGCGGAAAATTTACCGGAAAGTCTGTTTTTATTACCATCGCGAGTAGTGATATCCATAATAGATGAGATCCGGCCGCCGTATTGAGCACCAAACCCACCGGTATATACATCTGCTACCCGGATAATATCCGCATCGAAAACTGAAAAGAGACCTATGGAATGAAAGGGGTTATAAATGATCATCCCGTCAAGAAGCACTTTATTCTGAATCGGGGCACCCCCGCGAATGTATAACTGACCTCCCTGGTCACCAGTGAAAATCACACCCGGCAAAACCTGGAGATATTGTGCCAAATCGGGTTCACTACCAATTGTAGGGATTTTGGCCATCTCTTTAGGAGTTACTTTTACCACAGATGTTTTTATCTGTGTCCTCATCTCCTGTCGTTCACCGGATACCACTACCTCACCCAGTTTTTCAACCATTTCAGTCAAATAAAGTTTCTGGCTCAGAATCTGATTTGCCTTGACCGTCACCTGTTTTGTCAGCTTCTGAAAACCTATTGAACTGACTACCAATGTATAGGAGCCAGGTTTGATCCTGGTGATACTAAAATATCCGTTTACATCCGTAGCTGCTCCATAAGTAGTGTTTTCAAGATATACACTTGATGAAATCAAAGGTTCGCCATTACCTTTATTATAGACAAAACCTCTAATAATGGCATTCTGAGCAAATCCTGAGCTGATGCCTATCAATCCCATCAGTACAAGAATTAAAAACTTTTTCATGGTTAAAAATCAAAAAATAAAGTTATGGATTATGGTTTACTCTCCTTGTTCAATCAGGTCAATTTTTTGCTTGAGAATTTTGATACGGTTCTTGGCACTCTCTATTTTATGTTCGACCTCATGGATCAAAGATTCTGATTTCTCAGATTTTGAAAAGAACCCGATATTATTCTCCCACAGTACAATATCACTTTCAAGCTGCTTTAGTTTATTAATCAGTTTTTCCCGTTCAGCTGCTAAACGGGCTTTACCTTTGGGAGACCCGGCTAAGTTATCAATTTTTTGACGAAATTTCAGAATTTCTTTTTGAGTTTCATCCACATCGAGTTGGTCATAGAGTTGGTTGATTGCCTCTCTGAAAGCCCGGTTCATCTCTTCTTTCTTACCCAGGGGAACATGGCCGATTGAAGTAAATTTCTTCTGTAGTGCCATTAACTCTTTCAAATCCTTACTCTGATCCCCTGTCATAGTAAATGATTTAACCGAATCAATCAGCTCTTCCTTCTTTTTAAGATTGAGTATCTGATCAGAATCCTGCCCTTCTAAATATTGCGCTCTCCGTTCAAAGAATGAATCACATGCCAGTCTGAATCGTTTCCATAAATTATCCGAGTATTTTCTTGGCACCGGTCCAATTTCTTTCCACCGTTTTTGGATCACAATTAACTCTTCTGTTGTTTTTCTCCATTCGGTGCTGTTCATTAAAGCTTCAGCCTGAACACACAGATCCGTTTTGAGTTGCAGATTGGCATTCTGTTTTTTTCTATGTTCAGAGAAAAAATTCCTTTTTCGGTTAAAGAACTCATCACAGGCTTTTCTGAACCTGTCATAGATTTTATTATTTTCTTTCCGGGGAGCAAATCCGATAGTTCGCCACATCTTTTGCAGATTGATCACTTCTGCTGATCGTTCATTCCACTCTTTGGGTGTTTTATAACTACGGGTTATGATCTCTTCGACTTTTTCACACAATTCGGTTTTTGCAGCAAGGTTCTTTTTTTGTTCCTCTTTAAGATTAATATAAAATTCCTGATGTTTCTTGTTAATCTGGTTGGTTGATTGTTTAAACCGTTCCCATAATTCCTCACGTTTTTCCCGTGCAACCGGACCGGTTTCACGCCATTCTGTATGTAGTTTCTGAAGTTCGTTGAAAGCTTTCAGTACAGAAGGCTCAAGAAGCAGTTGCTCAGCTTTTTCACAAAGCTTAATTTTTGCTTCCATATTTTTCTTCAGATCCAGATCCCTGAGTTCCTTATTGATCTTGATATAATCATAGAAAAGTTCTACATTATGATGATAACTCTCCCATAGTGAATGTAATTCGGATTGTGGAACCGGACCCGCCTCACGCCATTGACGCTGGAGTTCTCTGAACTCATTGAAAGTTTTATTTAATGATTCCTGGGTATTAACCAGATTCCTGATCTGTTCAATAATATCCAGTTTTTTCTTTAGATTGATCTCTTTCTCATTCTCCTGCATCTTACTGAACTCACTTCTTCGCTCCCTGAACTGGCCATAGAGTTCTTTAAACACCTCTTCAAGCGGATCCGGAGGAATTACAAATTCCTCCTCTACACCTCCGTCAGAAATAAAGTTTTTTTTCTTCTGCTCAATTTCCAGATGGTGTTTGCGATAAAAAATTGACCGGATAATTTCTACATCAGATGTAATTTCCTGAATGGCATTATTTCCCAGGAGTTCTTTTAATTTTCCCACCAATTCAGATTTTGTCGGTCGAACATAGTCAGATTGTTGTTTCGACTCATCGGAATTCAGGCTTTCCTTGTCTTCCATAGTATCCTATTTAACAGATATATCTCAGAAAACTCTGAGTTGTTCTTACGAACAGATTACCGGGACTTGACCCTGTTGTGCTTTTTGACAAAGATAAACGTTTTTCCACACCGTATATCCCGGTCAAAACCGAGTAAAATTAATTATTCCATTGGAAAAACGAAATCTGCCATATTACTCTTCTGCTGTGATGAAGCGAATCATTATCTTTGTAAAAACAGGTTTATGAGAATTGACATCATATCTGCCGTACCGGATCTGCTTCAATCTCCTCTCGGTCATTCGATTGTACATCGTGCTGTTAAGAATGGCCTGGTAGAAATTGTCGTACATGATTTACGGGATTATTCTACGAATAAATACAAAAGTGTAGATGATTATCCGTACAGTGGCGGAGGAGGTATGGTGATGACTATTGAGCCTATTGACCGGATTATCACCAAACTAAAGTCAGAAAGAACCTACCAGGAGATTATTTTTACGACACCTGACGGGGACCGCTATACACAAAATGTGGCGAACAGGCTTTCCTGCCTGAACAACCTGATTATTTTATGCGGACATTACAAAGGTATTGATCAACGAATCAGGGATCATTTGATTACCCTTGAGATTTCAATTGGCGACTATGTACTCACCGGCGGAGAGCTTGCAGCGGCTGTTATGGTTGATTCTATCGTCAGGTTACTTCCCGGCGCAATCTCGGATGAAGTATCTGCCTTAACGGATTCATTTCAGGATCTTCTTCTAGCCCCCCCTGTATATACCCGGCCGGCAGAATATAAAGGTTGGAAAGTTCCCGATATCCTGTTGTCCGGAAACGACCGGCAAATTGCCGATTGGAAACTTGAACAGGCCATGACCCGTACCCGGAGGTTGCGCCCCGATCTTCTTGAAGATCATGAATCAACACGGTCACAAAGTGATGAATAGAGACAGTACTCACAAACCGATTTTGTATAAACAGGTTTGAACGGAATATCCGGGTTAAGCATTTCTTCCAGTACGGAGGATAAATCAGATAAAAACTGCTCCCGGTGAACCCGGTAATCCACAGGAGACTTCCCGGCTTCGGTCAGCATAAACTCTTTCTCTCCCGAACGAAGGTTTTTCACACGGTAAAGTCCAAGGTGAACGGGCTTCTCCTGCGAAAGATTAGCGTTCAACAACTCTCCATAGATCAATAATTGCAATGCTTGGTGGTTACTATGTATAGAAACCATTTTCAGATTAGCTTTCCCGGTTTTATAATCCAATATCCGGTAATCATCAGGAGTGCTATCCAGTCGGTCAACCACACCACTTAATCTAACACGGACTTTTTTACCGTTCATATCTGTCAAAACAGATGTGGAATATTTTTTTTCAAGAGAAAGAATCTGAAAAGGCAGTATTTCATGATCCGTCCGGATAATTACTTTAATATATTGTGACAGAATATTTCTGGTTATTTCAGTCAATCCGTCTTTAACAGGTTTGGAATCAAACTTTTTCTCTCGCTCAGATAACGCTTTCTGAATAAGGTTATCTAAATAATCCTCCTCTTCTTTGGCCCTCTGAAACCATTCACCCGTAAAGGCCGGTGTTTGTCCCACGAGAGGAGCATACAAAATTTCCATTGCTTCATGCAACCAACGGCCAAGTTGCCGGGGTTCTCCTGCAACTTCTCCTTTATCTGGTTCTCTCATTCCATATATATATTTAAACGCAAATTGCAATGGACAATCCAGGTATGTGCTTATGGCACTGGGGGATAAGCTTCCGGAATTATCTGAAATCCCGGTTATTTTATAAATCTGCCGAATAATTGCGGGAGTTTTTTCGATGATTCTCTCCCCATTGTTCAACCATCCCATCCGGGGCGTCTGCACTTTTTCAATTATGGTGAAAGGGCTATCATAGCGCAATTGGTTGATAAACCGGCTTTTTTTACTCAGACCACCTCCATCGTCAGAGGCGGAATTTAAAAAGAACAGGGTTTGTAAGCGGCTTCTCTGCATAAGACGGTAAAAATAATAGGCATACATAGCATCCCGGTGTTCTGCAGTGGGAAGTCCAACTGCTTTTCTCATGGCATAGGGAATCATAGAAGCCGGCAGCTTAGTAGAAGGCCAGTTACCTTCATTAAAGGAAAGAACATAAAGCTTCTCAAAATCCAGCACCCGGGTTTCGAGTACGCCACAAACCATTACCGGTGCACCCGTATCCGATCCCGGGTAGATTCTTTTATTATTAAAATATTTCTGATATAGTTTCCGTAATGTTTGCCTGCCGGTAATTGAGGCATCTAACGGCAATAGCGACCGGATTTCCATTAACCATTGTTGCATTATACGCAGTACTTCCATTTCGAATTCACCAAAAGGTTGTAATGCCGGAGCAAGGTGCTTTAGCCATTGAACCAGCAATTCGACAGGTCGGGTATCTGTTTCGGTGCCATCAGGTAGAAATGGTGTCCCATCGCTTGAAATCAGCTGACTGGCAGGTATCCAGGCATTGGGATGACGGGATAATAATTTTCTCAGGTGATCAGGTATCAAACCCTGCATGACAGAATAATTGATCAGCCGGTCCAGTCCGGAAGACGAATAATAAACTTCATTATTAATTATTTTGATTTGTGACTGAACCTCCATCCATTGAGCAACCCATCCGGATATTTGTGCATCGCTTACGGGATAACCTGATGTAGCATTCACTTTTGGTAAGTGAGCGGGCCATAATTTAAGCAAATCTTTTACATCATTTTCATCCGGAAGTACCACACCGATTTTTCCGGACTGAATATCCGGATTGTCTCCGGGCAGATCCTCCAGTTCCTGAAATAAAAGCTGCAACTGGGCAATACGTGTTGAAGAGGCAATCACCCTGATCTCCTTACGTAAATCATAACCGGAAGAAAAGGCATTATCCCGTCCGTTGATCTGCTCGTTAAAACCTTGCGGAGGAGGAAACTGGTGCACCAACTGCCGGATAAATCTCCCAGCATCCCTGCCCTTTTCAAGGAAAAACGGATGAGCATCCCAATAAAACCGGCTTGGAAGAAATTCCTTGCAATAGCGGAATATCTGCAACTCCGACCGCGTCAGGGCATTGAATCCGACAAAGGCTATTGGAGTATCTGAAGAAATTAAATCCGGTTGTTTATAAATCCTGCCGGCAACTGACCGGTAACATTGACCCGAAGTCGCCCAACCCTGACCAGTTACCCGCTTCTCAAATGCATGGTAAATAACCGGAAGGTGTTCCCAGATATCAAGCCAGTTTTGTTGGTATACAGAGGGATGTGGCTGAAAAGTTTTCCAGTATCTTGTAATATACTGAATCTGTTCCACAGAAAGACTTGGAAACCTCTTCTCGATTTCATGCAAATCACTCAGGTTTTGAAAAAGCATTACCGGATCCACAAGATACTTATCCAGATCATCAAAATCTGACAACAGCATATCACCCCAATCAAGAAAAGAGAGAAACGGATAATCTGTCTTCAGATGCCGTGAGACTTCTTCATAAAGAATATAAAGTGCTTTAAGCGGGTCCATGCCCTGAAATCCGGATATTTTTACCCCCCGGCCACCAATCAAAAGGCCTTGGGGACCC
>JAGHDB010000006.1 GCA_021160155.1 Bacteroidales bacterium
ACTGCACAATCTGGCGTACCAGCTCTACTCCGTCAGCAGCGATATCATCCAGCCTGCCGATAAAGGGAGAGACGTAAGTAGCTCCGGCTTTAGCTGCCAGTAATGCCTGTCCGGTTGAGAAAATCAGTGTGCAATTGGTTCTGATCTGGTGATCCGTAAGGTATTTGATGGCTTTAATACCGTCCCGGATGATTGGGATTTTGACAACGATCTGCGGATGCAAAGCGGCAAGTTCTTCACCCTCACGGATCATGCCTTCAAAATCTGTGGCGATTACTTCGGCACTTACATCTCCATCCACGATGTTACAGATCTGAATGTAATGATCCAGGATGTTTTGTCTTCCGCTGATACCTTCCCTGGCCATTAATGAAGGATTTGTAGTGACTCCATCCAGGATTCCAAGGCTTTGTGCTTCACTGATTTGTTCTAGGTTGGCAGTGTCGAGAAAAAATTTCATAGCAATAAATAAAAATGAAGTTTACAGAATAAGTTTAGATATTCCTACGTAATAAAGGTCAAATCCCCCTCTTCCCCCCGGTCGGTCGGAAGAAAATATCATCAGGTCATTGCTGAAATAGGGGGCATAAAAGGTTGCCGGTCTGAATTCGTTATACGGTGAATTGATCAGCGGACCAAAATTAACGGGATCCTGCCATTTATCACCATCATAAACAGAATAGTACAGGTCGTATCCGCCATATCCTCCGGCACGTTTTGAAGTAAAGACCAACAGGTTGCCATTAATGAAAGGGCAGGCATCTGCAGCATCAGAGTTGAGTTGTGTGATTGGTGTGGCGGGGTACAAAGTGTCTGTTCTGGCCCACTCGTAACATGCGCCCGGTTCAGTGGGCAGTGCGGCTTGATACAGATCCAGGTTGCCGTCACGATTTGAGCAGAAGATCACCAGGTCGAGATCGATTGACATAGTGGCATAGGCATCATAATCCGGCGTGTTTAACCCTTTTATCCTGAAAGGCTCCGGTCCGATTTGCGAACCTCCGCCAAAAGTATACTGGTCATAAAATGAAGTATAAATCTCCATGTTTCCGGTACGGTTGCTTGAAAAGAGGAAGAAATATTCCTGGCTGCCCAGTGGGGCGATATACGGGCCGAATTCATCATTATCCGTATTGGACAGTTGTGTTAGATAATAGAAGGGATAGGTGGCATACCGTTCAGCTGTGATAGAGAGGCTTCCGTCAAACTGATTAAAGGATGCATATAGTTGATACTCAACCAAGTCATAATCTTCCCCATTGGAATTTCTGTTGCTTGAGAATACCAGGGGGATACTGAAAGCCAATGTGGGTGGCCCGGCTGAATTATAGTCGTCAAAGGTGCTGTTCACAGGTGCCAGGTTTTTTGCCGTATCCGGGAAAGCACCTTCGGGAAAATTGACCGGCCATTTATTTTTAAGATGACATCCTGAAAAGATCAAAAGAACTGCCATTAATGCCAGAACGGGATTGATAAATTTTTTCATAGTCGAAGAATATTTAATCAAAAAAACGGGTAAGCTACTCATATCGCGCCGCTACGACCGCGTACCCTTGCTACCTTCCGGTCCTGGGGGAGTTCCGCAGGAGCTAGCCGTATAAGACTTACCCGCCCGTAAAGATAGGAAATGTTTTTCAGTTGATGCAAAATCAAATATCTTTGGAGTTCTTAAACTTCTTAAACAGAGAGAAAAAATGGAAAATCGCGGGATATTGACCCGGCAGGCTATGAATTATGGTTTGGTGATGGCCTTGGTTTTAATCCTGCTAAGTCTGACGGTTTGGGCACTGAAACTTGAAAGTGCTGCCTGGTTTCAATATTTCAACTGGGCAGTATTAATCACAGTTTTATATATTTTTCTTAAAAATTTCAGGGATCGTTACCATGCGGGAGTGATTCGTTATGGGCAGGCAGTAGGTGCGGGTGTTTTGATTTTCTTTTTTGCTTCTGTGATATATGCTTTGTATACTGTGATCTACAATGCATATATTGATCCGCATGCCATTGACAGGAGTCTTGATCTGTTGGAGGAGTTATATAATCAAAGAGGTTTCAGTGAAGCGCAGATAGAGGCGGCCATGAATCTGGCCCAGCGTATGCGTACACCCGCTTTACTGGCTTTCTCAGCTGTGTTTGGGACGACACTGACGGGATTGATTCTGTCACTGATTGTTTCTATCTTCGTTCAGCGTAAGGGGAATTCTTTTACTGAAACCATGGAAGAAGTTGATTAAAACTCTTCATAGTTAATTAATATGGATCTTTCTGTTGTTATACCTTTGTTTAATGAATCCGAATCACTTATTGAATTGACGCGCTGGATTGACCGTGTGACCCGTGATAACGGATTATCACATGAGATTATTCTGGTTGATGATGGCAGTTCGGACGGTTCGTGGGGTATCATTACCCGGTTGGCGGATACCAATTCTGTCATACGGGGTATTCGCTTTCGACGGAATTACGGTAAAGCTGCTGCTTTACACTGTGGGTTTCAAAAGGCCTCCGGCGAAGTGGTTATTACTATGGATGCCGACCTGCAGGACAGTCCGGATGAGATACCCGAATTATACCGGATGATTACTGAAGAGGGGTATGATCTGGTTTCGGGATGGAAAAAGAAGCGTAAAGATCCCATCACC
The DNA here is from genome assembly GCA_021160155.1 of Bacteroidales bacterium. Lineage (GTDB taxonomy): Bacteria > Bacteroidota > Bacteroidia > Bacteroidales > UBA12481 > JAGHDB01. The sequence continues at coordinate 2,643 of JAGHDB010000006.1, forward strand.
AAACGTTGGCCCAGTCGTTTTTTTAACCGGGTAGCGCGATTTGCCAGCGGGATTAAACTGCATGATTTCAATTGCGGATTGAAAGCTTACCGGAAAGAGGTGGTTAAAGGCATTGAACTATACGGGGATATGCATCGTTATGTACCCATTATTGCAAAGCGTTCTGGATTCACCCGGATTGGGGAGAAAGTGGTTACACACAGTCACCGGCAATTCGGGAGATCGAAATACGGCTGGGAGCGTGTGCTTAATGGAACGCTTGACTTATTGACTATCAGTTTCATAACAAAGTTCAGTAAAAGGCCCATGCATTTTTTCGGTTCTTTTGGTCTTTTAATGATGTTACTTGGGGCGTTGGTGACCGGGTGGCTGGCAGGTGTAAAGATTCATGCCCTGCATTTGCATCTCACAGTTCGTGAAGTGACGGCACAACCTCTCTTTTATATTGCGCTTTTAACCGTAATTATCGGGGTTCAGTTTTTTTTAACCGGATTTTTAGCGGAGCTGGTCTCCAGGTCGTCGACTGATCGAAATAAATATCTGATTGAAAAGGAGGTATGAAAACCCTGATCAGGTGGTTGATGAGACATGTACCGCGACCGATGCTGATCCGTTTAAGTTTGTTATTCGGATGGGTAATCCGGCCATTTTACCGCGGAAACCGGGTTTTCTGTCCGGTTTGCCGCTCCTCTTTCAGACAATTTCTGCCTTATGGTATTCAAAAACGGGAGAATGTGCTCTGTCCTTCCTGCCTGAGTCTTGAAAGGCACCGGCTGATATGGCTTTATCTGGAACAGAAGAGTGATTTCTTTACTGCTCCCGGCCGGGTATTGCATGTAGCTCCTGAGCAGTGTTTCTACAAACGGTTTAAAAAGCTGGATCATATTGATTATGTTACTGCCGACCTTGAGTCGCCCATGGCCGATCTGCATTTTGATTTGCATCATATTCCATTGGATGAGAAACAGTTTGATTGGGTGATATGCAATCATGTGTTAGAGCATGTGGCAGATGACCGGCAGGTTATGAAAGAAATCCTGAGGGTTTTAAAACCGGGTGGACGGGCTTTACTGCAGGTCCCACTGGATTATAGTTATGAAATCACCTATGAGGATCCGGGTATTACCGATCCATCGGAGAGAGAGATTCATTTTGGACAGAGAGACCATCTTCGGGTATACGGATGTGATTACCCTGAGCGGTTACGTGAAGCAGGTTTTACGGTATATGAAGAGTACTTTCTTCAGGAATTACTTCCAGAACAAAGAGAACGGTACCGGCTCCCGGAAAAGGAGGATATTTATTTATGCCAACGCCCGAAGTAATAGCACCACGTTTTTCTATAATTATTCCGGTTTACAACCGTCCGGATGAGATGAGAGAGCTCATGGCTTCGCTGAAGCAGCAGACTTTTAACGATTTTGAAGTGGTTGTGGTGGAGGATGGGTCTACATTAACATCAGAAGAGGTAGTCGAAGAGAGTAGGGATGTATTGAACATCAAATATATAGTTACAGAAAAGGTGGGCCCTTCAAATGCCCGTAATCGTGGAATCAGGGAAGCGGAGGGGGCTTATTATATTTTTACCGATAGTGATTGTATTTTGCCGGAAGATTATCTGGCTCAAATTGATCAGTCGTTGAGGCAGGATCCGGTGGAAGTATTTGGCGGGCCGGATCGTGCGGCACCGGGATTTAATCGGCGGCAGAAGTCGATTTCATACGCGATGACCTCATTTCTGACCACGGGTGGTATTCGTGGTGGCAAAAAGCAGGTTGACCGTTATTATCCCAGAAGTTTCAATATGGGAATCAGCAGAAAGGCCATGCAACTGGTCGGCGGCTTTCCGGTTACTCGTATGCATCCTGGTGAAGATATGGTATTCACTATTGAATTAATGCGTCAAGGTGTCACTACGCGTTGTATATATGATGCTTATGTATTTCATAAGCGGCGGACTACTTACCGGAATTTTTTCCGGCAGGTTTTCGGGTTTGGAAAAACCCGTTACCTGATTTCCGGGGTGTATCCTGATACGTTTAAATTTTACTACCTGTTTCCGGCCGGAGCAGTGATTTCAGGGGCTGTTTTATTAATTTTCGGGATGTTGTTCGACTGGCTCTTCTTAACACCAGTGGTTCTGTTTGCATGGGTTCTTATCATAGATGCATCCTTTCGTCACCGTTCGCTGGTTACCGGTTTATTGAGTTGCTGGGCTGCTTTCATCCAGATTACCGGGTATGGGTTAGGGTACCTGGATTCCTGGTGTCGGGTTACTCTGCTGCAGCGGGATGAATACGGAGTGTTAGCACACGGATTTTATCCGGATTAAAGAATCCGGTATCCTGATACTTACGAAACCAGGTCAGTTGTCTCCGGGCGTAGTGTCGGGTATTACGCCGGATCAGACGGATTGCTTCATCCAGCGAGTAGCGGCCGTCAAAATAACCAAATAGTTCTTTATACCCGACGGTATTAAGTGCATTCAAATGCCGGAGCGGATAAAGTGAGCGGGCTTCATCGAGCAAACCTTTTTCCATCATGTTGTCCACCCGGCGGTCAATACGCCGGTACAATTCATCTCGTGGCCGGTCAAGAATGACCAGCAGAATTTTAAAAGGTCGGTTGGATTGACGGCCTGCTCTGAACGTGGAGAAGGGCTTTCCGGTAGTCAGGCATACTTCAAGGCCTCTGAGTATTCGCTTGGGATTATTCAGGTCAATTGTTTGATAATAATCGGGGTCAAGTTGCAGAAGCTCTTTACGGAGTGTATCCACCCCTTCGTTTTTCCATCTTTTCAGAAGATTGTTCCGGATTTCAGGATCCGGATCGGGGATGTCATCCATTCCACGGATAACTACGTCAAGGTAAAGTCCTGATCCGCCCGTCAGGAGGAGTAGCGGATGGATTTTGAACCGCTCCTGTAGTTTTGCAATTACCTCTTTTTCATATTGATAGACCGTGTATTGATCTTTTACAGAAAGATTTCCGATAAAATGGTAAGGAACCAGATCCATCTCATCTGCTTCGGGTGCGGCGGTTCCTATTTTCATTTCACGATAGAACTGACGGGAGTCACAAGAGAAGATTTCGGTATCCCATTTTTTGGCTAGTTGCATGCAGTAGGATGATTTTCCGACTGCAGTCGGACCCGTAACGACCATGAGTGTATTCATGGTGATGAAGAGGTGATATCAGATAAAAAAGAGAGGGTGTCAATGCCGTCGGCCCAGTCCCACAGTTGAGGGTATTGGGATTGTCCGAACGGTACGGAGAAATCGAAATGAGGCTGATCCTCTACCAGACATTGTAATTCTGAACGGAGGGATTTTATTCGCCGGATTACAGTACTCAGACTGGAATATGGTTCAAGATAGACTACCCCGATCGGTGCGTGGATTCCTGCATCGGGTTTCAGCAGCAGCCTGCCGGTATCGGTAAAGGGTTCATGATGCAGGGAGAGTCTTGCCCTCTGGTATCTCAGGTTATCTTCAAAGGTTGCAACAGTATCGGTTACAGTGGATGATTGAATCAGGGCGGGCAAAGACTCCAATGATAGCGGGTCAGGATAAAATATCTTTGATACATTGCGACAACCCAGTCCGAAATAAGTCAGCATATCATCTACCAAACCCAGCAGGTCAGATGATGACTCATGGCCTGTCAGGAGTGCGGCAGAACTTCTGTTTTTCCGTATGATGGAAGGTAAGTTACGGTAGTGGCTCTGAAAATAGGCGGCTGCCTGATTCCCGCCACTGGCAATTATTCCGGTGAGCGGGTCATTGTTTTGGCCGGCACTACGGATCATTGGATCATAGCCGGGTTCAAATTCTGTTAATTTATCAAGTAGCAGAGGGATGAGGATTGCATCCCGCGAAGAGTAATCGATGATGGCACGGTGACCGCTGATCAGGACACAGAGCAGGTCATGAAATCCTACCAATGGCAGGTTTCCTGCAGTAACTACCAGGATATTTTCTGTTTTTCCGGTTCTATCAGTTAATGTATAGGGAGCGGTCCATTTCGTTAGATTGGCGGTAGTCAGCACCCGGCTCCAGTATGTAAATGCCCGGATGATTTCACGCGGGGTGAACCATGGATTAGACCGGCCCGCCCGTTTAATTGTATGATAAAACAGATCGTTGCTGTCGTTTTCAGCAGGCGGGCTGGTGATGCGATCTGACAACCACTGTCCGAGTTTTGCAAATGCATGGATGCGGGCTGCCAGGTTCATACATGAAATATTGTATTACGACTGAAATAATTTTTCAATCAGGTCAACCACACGGTTACTGTAGCCCCATTCGTTGTCGTACCATGAAAGTACTTTTACGGTTTTGCCGATTACCATGGTACTCAGGGCATCAAAGATAGAGCTGTTAGGATTATGAATAATATCGACCGATACAATCGGGTCTTCAGTATATTCAAGAATTCCTTTCATGGGTCCTTCGGCAGCTTCTTTCATGGCGGCATTGACCTCTTCCATTGTCACCTCCTTTTTCAGGTTTGCTACTAAGTCAACGAGGGAACCGGTAGGAGTAGGAACTCTTATGGAGCATCCGTTTAATTTACCATCCAATTCGGGAATGACTTTACCGACTGATTTGGCAGCACCGGTAGTGGTCGGGATTTGTGATACGGCGCATGAACGGGCACGGCGCAGATCGCTATGGGGGGCATCCAGGATTTGTTGGTCGTTTGTAT
>JAGHDB010000052.1 GCA_021160155.1 Bacteroidales bacterium
AAAAACTGCTGTTGAAATCATGGTTAGGAGAGAATCATGTTTATGAAAATTACAATGCTATTACAGGCCAGGGTAACGATGCAGGAGGAAGCGATGCATTTTATACCTGGGGTGCACTATTAGGATATATAGGCATGATTGATCAGGGTTATGTTCAGCCTCCTGAGCTCAGCCTGTGCATACAGAACAAATAATTTTTTTAGAAACTAACCTTACAATAATGATGAAATCTAAAGTCATTGTTTTTATTATAGGAATATTTGCTCTGGGAAGTTTCAACACACTTGCCAGGGGATTCCATGTTTCAAAAAGCGGTAATGATGACGCTAATGATTTAGCGAAATATTCTTTTTATACCATATCGACTGCTTACAGGGATCACTGTACAGGAGTGATGCATCTGAATGGAAAATTGTTCTTTGGGATAGATTTGCGGGAAAAAGTGTTTGACCCTTTACCCTTAGAAAATACACAGGATCGGAAAGGATTACTTTTCCAATGGAACCGGAAAAACAACAGAAAAACAACCACGATGTGGTCCGATTTTCACCGTTTCAACCCAAAGAAAGAGCTTGTGGAAATTAATGTGAAACCACTGGAATATCTCACTATCCAGTCTTATCCTCTCAGAATGAGAGAACAAATCACTCCGGACCCGGATTCCCAGTTGAAAAATATGAAGCGGAATTACCGGGAATGGTTATCAAGGAGGCCTGCAGCAGATCTCTTGGTTGAATACGATCCATGCCCCGTTGCCCTGGACACCCCAAAGCCGCGGTTTACCTGGATTATGGATTTAGAAGGAAAAGGACGCAGACAGACAGCATACCAGATACTGGTGGCATCAAGCAGGAAAATACTGGATACAGATGAAGGGGACATGTGGAACACGGGTATGGTGGTTTCGGACCAATCATCTCAGGTAATTTATGGGGGACTCCCCCTGGAAAGTAACATGGAATACTGCTGGAAGGTGCGTATCCGGGATGAAGCCGGTAAAATCCATCCATACAGCAAGACCGGGATATTTAGCACCGGATTATTTAGCAAAGATGATTGGACAGCAGATTGGATAGGAAGAGGTGATGCAGACGAGGTGTTGTCAGATGTCGATGCCTTTGTAACCGGGAAGATTTCCGAAGAGGTGCAAAATATTACTCCTGAAGCCCGTTCCCCTTTATTTCGCCATGAATTCCGTGTTGAAAAAAAGGTTCATCGTGCAAGGTTGTTTATTGCCGGCCTTGGACTTTATGAACTCCGGTTAAATGGTAAGAAGGTTGGTGATCATGTCCTCGTTCCCTCGAGGACCGATTTTCGTAAACGCATCCTTTATGATACATATGATATAACATCTGAACTTAATTTAGGGGTCAATGCCCTTGGGATTATGCTGGGCAATGGCTGGTTTAATGGACAAAAGAAATACTGGGGCTGGCAAATGCAATGGTACGGATCACCACGTGTTATCTTACAGCTTGATATCGAATATACGGACGGTAGCAAATCCCGTGTGGTGACGAACAGTAGTTGGAAATCCTCCTGGGGGCCCATTACCTTTAATTGTTTATTTGACGGTGAACATTATGATGCCCGCCTGGAACAAGAGGGTTGGGATAAACCTGGTTTCGATGACCGGGACTGGAGCCCTGCCAATGTAGTTCCATCACCGGGGGGTAAACTGTCTTCCTCAATGCATGAACCGGAACTGGTAACCCAAATCATTAAACCTATATCTGTAAATGAACCAAGACCGGATACTTTTGTATTTGACCTGGGCCAGAATATTGCCGGATGGGTCCGGCTAACGGTGCAAGGACATGCCGGAACGGAGGTTATATTGCGATTCGCGGAGCAGATTCACCCCGATGGAATGATTGACCCATCAAGTTCACGGGCGGCCCTTCAGGAAGATCATTATATCCTCAAAGGCCGAGGTACTGAAGTATTCGAGCCTCGTTTCACCTATCATGGTTTTCGGTATGTTGAAGTAACCGGTTACCCCGGTACACCCGGATTGGAAACAATTGAAGGCCGATTTGTTCATACTGCCGTTGCCCCGGCCGGCAGTTTTACCTGCAGCAACGACCTGATCAACCGCATCCACATGTGTATGGTTCAATCCCAGCGCTGCAATATTCAAATGGGCGTTCCTACAGATGATACCCAGCGTCCTGAACGTCAGGGCTGGGGGGCAGACGCCCTGATGTCTGCTCAGGAAGCCATGCTCAATATGAATATGGCGAGGGTGTATACAAAATGGTTCCGGGATTATCGGGACCAGCAGGATGCCCGGGGACGTATTGGATTTATCGTCCCCAGGGCGGGAATAAAGGAGGACATGGTGTGGAGTTCCTCTTTTGTGATCATGCCCTGGTACCAATACATTTATTACGGGGATACAGCCGTACTGGAAGAGAATTATGACGCTATTTTGCGCTACATGAATTACCTGGCAGGCCAGGGCCTCTCAGACATTAAACCAATAAAAAAAGGGGAAAGCAATCCTTTTTTTGGCGAGGAAATCCTGGAACCTCATCTGATCGGGTATCTGCAACAATCGCAATGGGGAGACCACCTTTCATTGGCCGAAGGATATCATAGCCGCTCCGGTTTGCCTCTTTCAATAAGTACGGCATTTTATTACCATGATGTGCAGATAATGGAAAAAATAGCCAGTGTACTTGGGAAAAAGGAACATGCAGCAAAATTCCACTTTCTCGCAGGGAAGATACGGAATGCGTTCAATAATAAATTTTTGAACAAAGAGGATGGGTACTATGATGACCGGTCCCAGGCCGCCCAGACATGGCCTCTTTTTTTCGGCATGGTTCCGAAAGAATTTGAAAAATCAGTTATGAATACCCTGATAAAAGACATTGTGGAAATCCATAATGGTCATCCAACAACAGGATACATGGGTACGAAGTACCTGGTGGATCTGCTAACAGAAAAAGGCCGGGAAGATCTGGTCTGGAACATGGTCTTGAAGACAGATTTTCCGAGTTGGGGCTATTTCCTCAGGGACGGACGTACGACAATTCCCGAGAAATGGACAGGTGGAGGTTCACAAAACCACGTGGTGCTGGGTGCTGCTATCGACCCCTGGTTTTACAACGTACTGGCTGGTATCAACCCGGATGAAAGATTCCCGGGATTTAAGAAATTCATAATCAAACCTTTCATCCCGGATAATGACCTTGATTGGGTGACTGCCACTGTTCATACCATCCACGGAACCATATCTTCTTCGTGGAAAAAAAAGCCAGGTGGATTGATCCTTGAAGTTAAGGTCCCTGCAAATACCACTGCAACTGTTCATCTCCCGATGAGCTCTGGTGCTGTAATTACCGAGAGTGGAAAACCTGTGTCTCAGGCCAAAGGGATCAAGTTTTTGGCATCGGAAGATGATGAATTTGTATTCGAGGTGCAATCAGGATCATATTCATTTTCAATATCGGGAATATTACAACGAAAATAAGGGAGGGATCAGAATACCCAACCTTCCTCATAAGACAGAATTCACAATTTTATTTTGAATATGTTTTCCTTCACTGATCAGAAGATTCAACTAATGAAAATGAAATAATGAAAAGAAAGTTGCAAAGAATGAAATATATTGGATAATAAGTATTATTTT
>JAGHDB010000321.1 GCA_021160155.1 Bacteroidales bacterium
CCGTATTATTACCCATTCCCGTAATAAAAGCATTCTTGACCACCCCATGCTCTTTTTTCATATAAGCGGCATAAGTAATGAAAAGGCCCCACCCGGCACCGGTATCCCATGCATTCTGTGTTAAAGCAGCCAGCCATACTTTCGGATTTGCCAGCTGATGCCAGTCGGGATGAAAAAGATACGCAATCCCGGCCCCTGATCCCGGTAAAGTAAGAGCTCTGATTACACTCAAAACCACAATTACCAAAAGAGAAGGTATCAGGATTTTATTGACATTCTCAATCGATTTAACTCCTTTCCAGATAATCAATGCAGCTAACAGAATGGCCAGAAAATGAAACAGATAGATAAATCCCCCGGATTGATAATGATTCCAGGTTTCCATGGCCATATCATTAGTAGTCGGCAGTTTGTGGGTCAGCGTTTGATAAAGGTAAAACAGACACCATCCCACCACAACAGTATAGAAAAAGGTAATGGCAGCCGTTACAAAAGCCACAAAAGCCCCCAGCCAGGCATATTTCTCTCCCAGTCCCTTTACAAACACACCTATTACTCCCGAGCGATGTTTACGTCCGAGGTAATATTCCGAGATGATGAGCGGGATACTCCAGAGAAAAAGAAAGACCACCCAGGCGATGAGAAAAGCACCAGCCCCTGTTTCCCCGCCCTGTTGGGCACAAATCCTGGGGAACCGCCAGATATTTCCGGTTCCGACAGCAATCCCCAAAGCACTTAACAATAATCCCCACCGGGTGCTGAAACGCTGGTTGGTAGAAGCATCAATCTTTCTTGCCATACTGAAAAAATTTAATTAATGCGGATAAGGAATTACATGAGCCCGGTGGGCCCACTGATACCACAAATCTGATAATTCTTGAACGATATCGGGATGTTTTACAGCAAGATTGTGCATTTCAGCGCGATCTTCTGAAATATTATATAATTCCCATTTTTTAAAAGGGATGGGATCCATTTTATGGTGACCGGTAATAACCAGTTTCCAGTCTCCTTTCCGGACGCCGCAATTACCTTCATGTTCCCAGAACAGCGGTGGGTGTGTGATAGTTTGCCCTTCAGCAACAGGTAAAAGAGATACCCCCTCAAGCGGGTAAATTTCATGATTGCGGAAAGTCTTTGGATAGACAGCTCCGGCAGCATCCACAATGGTAGCCATAATATCCATTAACTGACCCATCTGCGTACGTAAAACGCCATGGTCTTTAAAACGATCCGGCCAGTAGAAGATGAGTGGTGTAGAGATGCCACCCTCCTGGATATAATGTTTGTAGTAACGAAAGGGAGTATTCGACACATTAGCCCAACCCATCTCATATAATGCATAAGAATCGGGGCCGCCCGGTTTTTTTGCGGGACCACAGATTACCGGTCGGCCATCACGGGTTTGCATCGGTGGCCAGATCCTGGGTTGTAGGTCATCGGGACCAAAGGACTTCAGGCTCATGCCATGATAAACCTCCGGATTGACATCATTCAGCCAGCGCTCTGCACATCCTCCGTTATCATGCAAATAAATAATCAACGTGTGGTTCAACTGACCCGTATTCTTTAATTTATCTACAATTCTGCCCACACCATTATCCATACAATCAATCATGGCAGCATATACCTCCATCATATCCGACTCCCATTCTTTATTTGGCCGTTCTTCCCATTTCCAGGGAGCCGGAGATAATTCAGTATTAGGAGTGATCACCCCCAATTTTTTCATCCGTTCATACCGGGCTTTACGAACGGGTTCATAACCTTTATCATACCAGCCTACATATTTTTGAATTACAGAATCAGGAGCCTGCATGGGCCAATGAGCTGCTGTATAAGCGACATAAAGAAAAAAAGGCTGGTCAGAAGATTGCTCCTCGTGATCCTTTAAGAACATGATGGCATTATCCGTAATGGCATCGGTATAGTAAAAAGAGCGGGGGTGGTAGAGGGAGTCATTTTCAGGTGTGATATAGGTGTTCCCCCGGCAAAGAGTGGTGGGATCGTAATAACTCCCGGCACCTGTAATAGTGCCATAAAACCGGTCGAACCCTCTCTGCAACGGCCAGTTATGTTTTGGTCCGGAGGGTGCTCTGAACCGGGTCAGGTGCCATTTTCCAGCCATATAGGTGCGATATCCGGCCTGATGCAAAACTTCGGCAATGGTCACACAATGTCGGTTAATATCTCCCCGGTAGCCATCTTCTCCACGATCCGACTCCATTGCTCCCATTCCGGTTTGATGTGGATGTAAACCGGTCAGCAGACTGGCTCGTGAAGGACAACAACGGGCAGTATTATAAAACTGGGTAAAGCGAATACCATTTTCAGCCAACCGGTCAATATTGGGCGTGGGAACCTCCGATCCGTAACAACTAATATCAGAATAGCCCATGTCATCTGCAAGAATTAAGACTATATTCGGCTGGGATTTTTGTCCCGACTGGCAGGCTGCGAGCAAACCAAGGCTTAAAAGACTTACGGTGGTTTTTGGGTTCATGGGAAGTTTAGGAGTTTGAAAGTTTAGTTGAAAAAGTTGTAACTTATAAAACCGATTAAAAGTAGTAAATTAACCATGATAAGAAAAACCGAATCCAGGCAGGTTGAAGGGATAACCCGCGTTATACTCAGGGACTACGGGCAATTACATATCAGCCAGGGTGACAATGAATCTCTTAGTATTGAAGGTCCGGAAGAGCTCTTGAAAATGGTTCAGACAACCACACGCGACCATGAACTGATTCTGGATATTCACGGGGGATGGTTCGATAAAGCCTGGAGGGCGGTCACCAGCACCTTTGAAGGGAAACCCCTGAAATATTTTCTTTCTGTCAAAGAATTGACAGGTGTGTATGTAAGCGGTGCCGCCAGGGTGAAAATAGTTCATTTAAAGACCAATCAATTGAGTCTGATTCTGAAAGGAGCCGGCGAAATTATCATTCCTTCGCTGAAAGCTGAACATTTAGAGGTTGAACTCCCCGGTGCCGGGATCATCTCCCTGGCCGGTCAGGTAATTCACCAACAGGTAACCATCAAAGGTGCTGGTAGTTATGATACCCCCAAACTAGAATCCAAAGAAGGGAAAATTTTTCTTAAAGGAGTAGGCCGTGCTACCGTTTGGGTAACCGATCATCTGGATGCTACAGTTGACGGAGTAGGAAGTATCGATTATTATGGTGACCCCATCACCAGAAAACGAATCACCGGTCTGGGAAAAATCAACCGGCGCACTCTTTAACTTCATCACATCATTACTTAATCACTTAATCATGCAACCTGTTTTTCGTATTCCGCACCTGATTTCACCGTTATTATTAGTTTTTCTGCTCTCCTCGTGTCAATCCGAACAAACCCACGGAATCTCCACAGACGATTACACGCAATACGTTAACCCTTTTATCGGTACCGGAGGAGAAGGTCATACCTATCCCGGAGCGACGGTGCCTTTTGGAATGGTACAATTGAGTCCGGATAATGAAAATCCCTCTTTCCGCGGCGGATTTCGATATTGTGCCGGATACCAGTACGGCGACAGTACCATTGTGGGTTTCAGTCATACTCATTTCAGCGGTACCGGGCATTCCGATATGGGGGATATACTGCTTATGCCCACAAACGGACCGCTGCGACTGGATCCCGGAACGCGTGCGGATCCGGATGCAGGGTACCGGAGCCGTTTCAGTCATAACGAAGAAGAGGCCACACCGGGATACTACCGCGTCAACCTCAGGGATTATGATATTCTGGCTGAGCTCACGGCTACTACACGAGCCGGAATGCACCGGTATATCTTTAACCGGTCCGACTCTGCAAGGGTAATACTCGATCTGAGGCACAGTATCTATAAT
>JAGHDB010000219.1 GCA_021160155.1 Bacteroidales bacterium
AAACCTCCTAAACCTCAGTACTAAGAGCCAGCTACAGCCTATGCATCAATATTGGCATAGCGGGCGTTTTGCTCGATAAATTGCCGGCGGGGCCCGACTTCATCACCCATCAGCATAGAGAAGATCCGGTCAGCTTCGGCGGCATTGGTAATAGTAACCTGACGAAGAGTTCTCTTCTCAGGGTTCATAGTGGTTTCCCATAACTGATGGGCATTCATCTCTCCGAGTCCTTTATATCGTTGTGTATGTATCCCACTATCACGTCCGCCTTTTAGTTCAAGGATAGCAGCATCCCGTTCCTCGTCAGACCAGCAATATTGTTCGGTTTTACCTTTTCTGACAAGATAAAGCGGTGGTGTGGCAATATATAAAAATCCATTCTCAATAATCGGCTGCAGATAGCGAAAAAACAGTGTCATAATTAAAGTAGCAATATGACTACCATCCACATCGGCATCGCTCATGATGATTACCTTATGATAACGTAATCCGGAGAGGTTCAATTCTTTACTGTCTTCTTCGGTACCAATAGTCACCCCAAGTGCGGTGAATATATTTTTAATCTCCTCATTATCAAATATTTTATGGGGCATAGCTTTCTCCACGTTCAGGATTTTACCCCGGAGGGGTAATATTGCCTGAAATCTCCGGTCTCTGCCCTGCTTTGCCGTACCGCCTGCGGAGTCACCCTCAACCAGAAACAATTCACTTACCACAGGGTCTCTTTCTGCGCAGTCTGCCAGTTTACCAGGTAATCCTGCACCCCCAAGGACGGATTTCCGCTGAACAAGTTCCCTTGCTTTTCTTGCGGCATGCCGTGCAGTAGCTGCCAGAATCACTTTATTAATAATTATTTTGGCCTCTTTCGGATGTTCTTCAAGGTAAATCTTCAGCATGTCACTGATAGCCTGATCTACCGCCCCGCTGACTTCGGAATTACCCAGTTTGGTTTTGGTTTGTCCTTCAAACTGCGGTTCAGCCACTTTGATAGAAATAATTGCTGTAAGCCCTTCCCGAAAATCATCTCCGTTGATATCAAATTTCAATTTAGAAAGTGCCCCCGATTCATCGGCATATCGTTTCAGGGTTCGGGTTAGTCCCCTTCTAAATCCCACAAGGTGTGTTCCTCCCTCTATTGTATTGATATTATTCACATAAGAATAGATGTGTTCATTAAAAGTGGTATTGTATTGCATGGCAATTTCAACCGGGAGCCCGCTTTTTTCCGTTTCAATAAAAATCACATCATCAATCAATCTTTCACGTGACTCATCAATATAACGGACAAACTCCCGCAATCCCTCTTCAGAATAAAATGAATCAGAAACTGGTTCTCCCTCCTCACTTATCCGTTCATCCCGGATAGACAAACGCACTCCTTTGTTCAGGTAAGCGAGCTCTCGCAACCGGTTAGCCAAGATGCGATAGCTGTAGGTTGTAGTAGTGAAAATCTCAGTATCAGGCTTAAAATGAATAAACGTACCGTTCTTGTCGGTTTTACCGGCTTCGTGTATTTTCCCAAGTGGATGCCCCTTGCGATACTCCTGTTCGTAAATAACCCCATCGCGGTGAATTTCAGCACGCAAATATTCAGAAAGCGCATTCACACATGATACCCCGACACCATGCAATCCCCCTGAAACTTTATATGATTCTTTATTGAATTTACCCCCGGCATGCAGTACGGTCATTACCACTTCAAGGGCTGATTTCCCCTCTTTTTCATGCCAATCCACCGGAATACCCCGGCCATCATCCTGTACAGAAATGGAATTGTCCTCACGAATCACTACCTCAATATTACTGCAATACCCGGCAAGAGCCTCATCGATACTGTTATCAACCACCTCATAAACCAAGTGATGCAAACCCCGTTCGGAAACATCTCCAATATACATGGCCGGACGTTTCCTTACCGCTTCTAAACCTTCTAATACCTGGATGTTCTCAGCTGAGTATCCATTACCTTGGGCTTGATTTTTCTTCTCACTCATAATCAACTAGTTACTACTACTCGTTTTCTTGGAAATAAATTATACGAAGGTAGTAAAAAAGGCTAAAAAATCAAGGTAATTCCCCCCATGAAATTGATCTTTTGCATGGGATAATTTTGCCATAAATAATACTCGTCCGACAATAGATTATTGACCTGGCAAAAAGCCGAAATAAATGGAGTAAATCGGTATTCTGCTCCCAGACTTAAATCAATCAGTCCATCCATTTGTGCAATGGTTCCCTTTGCGGGATCCACTTCAGGAACCGGGTATGGCCCAAGCAGAAACAGATCGGCCTGCACGAACAGTTTATCTCTCCAGGCATAGCGTGTGGTCAGGTTGGCATCCCAGTTGGCACGGTGCCAGGCTGCAGGCAGTACATCCAATTGATACTGGTAATAATGACCTTTAAGGATAAACGAAAGATTTTCAGATTGTCTGAGAGAAACTTCACCATTTATTTTCAGAATACTTCCATTATCATATACCGGTAAAAAAGTATGGTGTACCAATCCACCGGTATCGGTCACAAAGAAATAGAGATTTTGTGCATCTTCCCATGATACTGCCAGATCAAAAGCTACCAGGGGAGTAAAACGTCCACGCAATCCCCCATAGGCAATAAACCGGTGATTGGTGGGGAGAATATCAGGTTGTATAACCAGGTATGGATTTTCGCGGCTTAAAAACCGGTAAGAGTGATTTTCATAGTATCCGTCAAGCCCCATATAAGGGACCAGCAGATTGGTAATATTGATTTCAAGCTTCATCCGGGGATAGAAAAAGAACTGGCTGGCATTACGATCCATGGCAACTTTCGGACCGGCCTGTAGTCTGATATATTTCCACTTGAATCCTACCCAGGGATCCAGTCGGGCTACCACATAATTCAGGGTATCAGCAAGTAGTGGCCGGTAAAAATAGTCGGCCCCCATTTCAGCTCCGAAAGAGATCTGGCGCAGATCACGTGAGAACGCAAAATCCGTTTGTCCCTGATGCTCATAATCCCTTTGATCATCCAGCATAAAATCATACTGTCCGTCGAGTCCGTACTGC
>JAGHDB010000003.1 GCA_021160155.1 Bacteroidales bacterium
CATTAATACCCTTAATACAATTATTATGAAATTAATAAAACTGTTATTATTGACCGGACTGGGCGGACTGCTGACTTCGTGCGAGTTTGTAAACCTCATTCTTAATCCACCCACAAACGATTGTGTGCTGCAGAAAACCACCTGGTCAATCCCCAATGACCCGGGTCAAACCATCAATGAATACACTTATGATGCCAACGGATACCTGGCAGAAGTGTCCCGAACCATGTATGACCAGGGAGAAGACCCGACCGTTTCACGGTTAACCGTAACGTATGCCAATAACCTGGTTGATCAGATCAATGTATATTTCAAGTTTGAAAATGATCCGGAACAACTGGAGACCAACTATGTCTTTTTCTATAATGGAAACTTACCCGACAGTATCCATTATACCTGGGGTGAAACTTATAATTTCAGGGAGGGATATTTTCTCGCCACCTATTCAGAAGCCCATCTGACACAATTGCTGGAGTATAACTACAATTTGTTTGATAAAACCTATATACTCAGCAGAACCACTACGATTGAATGGACAGGGGATAATGTATCAAAAGTTACCGCCACTGATGTCTATGGTAATACCTCATCCCATGAATATGAATATGATGATAAAAAAACTCCTTTGAACCATCTGGGTATGGCTCTTTCAACTTTCGGATCGTTTACCATGCTCAGCAAAAACAATGTAACCAAATCCATTTATACCGTTCCGGACAGTACCCAATACATTACAGAATTTGCGATGACTTATAATGACTCCGGGTACCCTGTGACCATTACTCCCGACAATGATTATCCCACACAACTGGAGTACATTTGTAAATAAAGCCTAAAATAAAACCAATCAGCCATGAAGACCATATTAACATCATTTTCCCTGATTTTGATCTTTTCTTTCTCAGAAACGAGAATGTTACCGGCACAGAACCAGCCCGGCCGGCAGAATAATCAAAAAAAAACCACCCCGGTATTTGTGGACGGTGAAGCACAGATTGTACCCGAATTTAATGATCCCGAACAGTGGATCCGCAGTGATCTGTGGGTTGAAACAGAATTTGATTCGGATGGAGATGGCCGCCTCGACCGGATGCATGTGGATGTTACCCGCCCCGGTCAAACCGAAACAGAAGGACTGAAACTTCCGGTAATTTATGTTTCAAGTCCTTATTTCGCTGGTACAGGAGGATCTGACAAACAATACTTCTGGAACCCCAGGCAGGAACTCGGGGCTCAACCACCTAAGCGCAAGCATTTTCCGCCAATTAAACCTCGTAACACCCATCCCATCATATCCAACTCACATGTAAAACAATGGGTCCCACGCGGTTTTATCGTGGTGCATTCATCTTCTCCGGGAACCGGTCTCTCACAAGGCTGCCCTACGGTTGGTGGCGATAATGAATCTCTGGCCCCAAAAGCCGTGATCGACTGGCTTAACGGCCGGGCACCGGGATATACCACACCGGATGGTAATGAAAGAGTTAAAGCATACTGGACCACCGGTAAGGTAGGTATGACCGGCACCTCTTATAACGGAACCCTACCCCTGGCCGCTGCTACAACCGGTGTTGACGGACTCGAAGCCATCATCCCCATCTCTCCCAATACCTCCTATTACCATTACTACCGGACCAACGGATTAGTCCGGCATCCGGGCGGTTGGATGGGTGAAGATATAGATGTGCTGTATGACTTCATCCACAGTAACCCTGAACGGAGAGATTATTGTAATTGTCACATCCGGGATAAAGAGATGGCTGAGGGATTTGACCGGACCAGGGGAGACTATAATGAATTCTGGGCCGGAAGGGATTATGTGAATGACCTCGGGCCTCTGAAAGCTGCTGTTTTAATAGCCCATGGCTTTAATGACTGGAATGTGGTACCGGAACACACCAACCGGATTTACCAGGCACTGAAAGCCAAAGGGGTAACCGCTCATGTATTTTACCACCAGGGAGGCCATGGCGGACCGCCCCCTTTCAGTATGATGAACCGCTGGTTTACCCATTACCTGTTTGGCGTAGAGAATGGCGTTGAAAAAGGGCCCAAAGCCTGGATTGTCCGTGAAAATGCCGACAGGGACCATCCGACTCCCTACCCTGACTATCCTAATCCGGCAGCCTCCTACGTGAATTTCTATTTGACAGCCGGTGCCCCTCAACAAGGCAGACTGGTCACTACCCCCGTCCCCGGTCAGGGCACCGAAACCCTGGTTGACAATTTTTCTTTCAGCGGGTCGGTGCTGGCACAGGCAGAGTGGACCAACCACCGGCTGATCTATGTCACCCCCACCCTGACCGATACCGTTCATATTTCGGGAACGGTAAGTATCACCATCCGGCTGGCCTGCAGCAAACCGGCTGCAAACCTGTCGGTCTGGATGGTCTCTCTACCCTGGAACAGAAGCAGGCAGGCAAAGATTACCGACAACCTCATTACACGAGGGTGGGCCGATCCGCAGAACTACCGGTCGCTCACAGAGAGCAAACCCCTGATACCCGGTAAATTCTATGAAATGACTTTTGACCTGGAACCCGATGACCAAATCATACCGGCCGGACAACAGATCGGTTTGATGATCTTTTCAACCGACCGTGATTTTACGCTATGGCCGGATCCGGGTACGGAACTGACCGTTGATCTCGATGCCACCTTTATCCGTGTGCCGGTAGTAGGAGGTTCTGATGCGCTGAAAAAATCGATGAATCAGCAGGCAATCAACTAGGTGAAAAAAATACCGGGTAAAATATATGTTTGCACATGAAAAAATTTTATATCTTTATTTATCATGCGGGCGCAAAAAATCATAGAGGATTTGTTATCGTATGCCGGGATAACGCTGAACGGTGACCAGCCCTTTGACATCCGGGTGCATAATAATAAACTGTATGCTCTTTTACTCGGTAATCCCGAACTGGCTATTGGTGAATCTTATATGGATGGATGGTGGAATTGTGATGATCTGGATGAATTCATTAACCGGATTTTACGTGCCAGGATCAAAGAAAAAGTATCCAGAAAAATCAATACCCTTTTGCCCATTATCAAAGCAAGAATTTTCAATCTCCAGAACAGAATATTATCCAAACAGGTCATTTACAGACATTATGACCTCGGCAATGACCTATTTGAAGCCATGCTGGATAAAAGACTCGCCTATTCGTGCGGATACTGGAAAGATGCAGATAACCTGGATGCAGCCCAGGAAGCAAAATTAGACCTGATCTGCCGTAAGTTAAACCTGAAAGAGGGGATGACCCTGTTGGATATCGGATGCGGCTGGGGCAGTCTGGCCGGTTATGCAGCCGAAAAATACGGCGTACGGGTAACAGGATATAACATCTCTGAAGAGCAGGTAAAATATGCGCGGGAACGTTACAAAGATCTGCCGGTTGATATCCGGCTGGAGGATTACCGGGATGCAAAAGGCCAATTTGATGCCGTAGTATCCGTGGGCTTTTTTGAACACGTGGGATATAAAAACTACCGGAACTACATGAAAGTAACCCACCGGTGCCTGAAGGATAACGGAATTGCTTTGTTACATACAATAAGCAATGATATTTCTACTCACTATCAAAATCCCTGGACGGATAAATATATTTTCCCCAACGGGATCATCCCTTCGGTAGCCTGGATAGCCAAATCAGTTGAAGGATTGTTCACCATAGAAGATGTGGAAAATATCGGACCCTATTATGATCCTACCCTGACGGCCTGGTACCATAATTTTGATAAATCCTGGCCCGCCCTGCGCAAAAAATACGGCGACCGTTTCTACAGAATGTGGCGTTATTATCTCCTGTCCTGTGCCGGAGGATTCAGAGCCCGTTTGAACCAGGTCACCCAATATGTTCTGACCAAAACCGGCAGAAGCCAACCGGATATTCCAGTACAGCACTAATTGCCATGTTTGAGGGAAATCACCACTGAATCAGGGCAGCAAAACTGCCCTGACATAACTCAACGGTAACCTTGTTCAAAAAATGGTTGTGAATTGCTTTCAAATTGTGATTTTACGATCTTTGACACAGCAAGCAGGCGATCTGACTATTCGTGACGTGGGTTGTGAATTGCTTTCAAATTGTGATTTTACGATCTTTGACACAGCAATACTTGAAGGCTACAAATCTGCGCATGGGTTGTGAA
>JAGHDB010000056.1 GCA_021160155.1 Bacteroidales bacterium
ATATGATCCTTTTACTTTTGATATTACATCTGTGATCCGCCCCGGACATACCCAGAAATTGCTTGTTTCGGTCTGGGATCCGACCACAGACGGCATTGCCCCGGTTGGCAAACAGAATAACCGGCCGCATGGCATCTGGTACACCCCAAGCTCAGGTATCTGGCAAACCGTATGGCTGGAAATCGTTCCTGAATCCTACATTACGAATTATAAAATTTATCCGGATATTGACCGTAACCAGGCCATTATCCAGGTTGCAGTCAGTAATCCGGGCAGCCGGGATCATCTGGAGATAGATCTTTTAGCTGACGGGAAAAAGATCGGCACTTTTAATGGGGATATTGGGGAAGCCATTCAGATGAAAATAGACCGGCCACACCTGTGGAGTCCGGACGACCCATACCTTTATAACCTGTTCATCCGGCTGATGCGTAAGAACTCCCGTGTGGATGAAGTGAAAGGATATTTCGGGATGCGTAAAATCAGTCTGGGTAAAGACAACCGGGGCATTACCCGCATTCTGCTGAATAACCGGTTCGTTTTCCAAAGCGGACCGCTGGATCAGGGTTTCTGGCCGGATGGTTTGTACACACCCCCGTCAGATAAAGCGATGAAATACGACCTGAAAATCCTGAAGAAGATGGGCTTTAATATGTTAAGAAAACATGTCAAAGTTGAATCCCGCCGGTTTTATTATCACACCGACCAAATGGGTTTATTGGTCTGGCAAGATATGCCCAGTATGTTTACCGGAGTATTTGGGCCTGACCGTTCGGCTGAGCAGATCCGTGAAGCACGTGATAATTTTGAAATCGAATTGACCGAACTGGTGAATGACCATTACAACCATCCTTCTATCGTCATGTGGGTGCCTTTTAACGAGGGATGGGGCCAGTATGATACCAAACGGATCGTTTCACTGGTCAGGTCTTTAGACTCTACCCGGCTGATCAATAATGCCAGTGGATGGACCGACCGGGGAGCCGGGGATGTGCATGACATCCATAATTATCCTGACCCGAGAGCTCCCGAACCTGAAGAAAACCGGGCTATTGTTCTTGGTGAATTCGGGGGGCTCGGACTATCTGTACCCGGGCATGTATGGCAGCAGGAAAACTGGGGCTATGAACGTTTCTCCAGTGTGGAGGATCTGTTAACCAAATACGAAAAACTCTGGCAAAAAGTGTACCGGCTTCGTGATGAAGCCGGACTGAGTGCTGCGGTTTATACGCAAACCACTGATGTGGAGACCGAAACCAACGGCCTGATGACCTATGACCGCGACAGCGTCAAAATGGGTTTTTCCAAACCTTCGATTCTCCGGGTTTCATCCGGTATTCAATGACTTCATCCGGATGAGCAGGATCGGCAAGGCGACATATTCCTCCCTTCTCGGCCCGGATCTTCACCCGGGTAACCCGGCTGTTTTTATATTCGGCAGAAACGATAAACGCACCCTCCGCCCGGAGATCGTTGAACGAACAGTCGACCCAGTCGTCAGGAATCGCCGGAAATACCCGGATGATACCGGTATGTGACTGTATCAGCATCTCCTGAACCCCGGCTGCAAAAGCAAAATTTCCTTCCAGCGTAAAAGGCCGGTAAGTAAATTTCGATTTCCCCGACCGGGTTTGGTCGCCATTGACATGAAAACTGTTCGGCAAACAAAAGCATTGTGCAAAATCTCTTAATGCCCGCGCAGCTTTATTACCCATAAATGCCCGCGCATACAGATTTCCTAACCAACTGTAAGAGTATCCGGTCCACCAGTCGGGACCATACTTTTCAAGTGTTGCCAACGTATTTTTAATTATTTGCTGATCTCCCGCTCCGCGTGACCAATCGATCAACCCCAGCGGATGCCAGGCCAGCAGATGTGAAAAATGACGATGACTGAACTGGTAAGGCACACCGGGAGCAAAATTCAACCCTGACGAATCAACCGAATATCCGGGCCATTCGCCCAGCACCTCTTTCCAATGTGCAGCTTCTTTCTCTTTTCCTAATACATTAGCCATCTCAGCAGCTTTTGAAAAGGCAAACCGAATCAGTCCGAGGTCGAAATTGGTGGTTTGCGAAAACCAGGCACGGCGACTGTTATTAAAGATTTCAGGCGACGAACTCAACGGTAATTTTCGTACCCCGTTTTCATCCTTCACAGAAAAATTCTCAAGAAAAGTTGCAGTTCCGGAAATCCATGGATAAGCCCGGTTTTTCAGAAAAGAGGTATCCATACTGTAGCGCCAGTGCAGATAAAAATGCTGCCCCAGCCAGGCCGAAACAGTAGGCCCGCAGGAGTATTGAATCCACCCCCCCATAGGATGACCGGTCAGGGTGGTAACCCCCGGAACATTCAATCCCTCTACTCCAAAATAGCTTTGCGTATATTGTTCAGCCACGGGTTTTATTGACCACAACCAATTCAGAAAACCTATCTCCAGATCCAAATGATTACTACTGTATGCCGGCCAGTAACTCAACTGGGTATTCAGATCGTGATGGAAGTCACCCTTCCATGGCGGCATCCGTCCGTTATCTGCCGTCCAGACCGCCTGTAATGAAATGGGAGGCGTATTTGAACGTGCCGCAGAACCAAACTTGTACTGCTCAAGATACCACTGTTTCTCAAGCACGGGATCCGGTATCCGGATGCCCGAATGATCATAAAACTCCCTCCACCATTTCTCGTGTAACCGAAGTGCACCATAGTAATTACCCTGTTGCACAATCTCACCGGCAGTTGGTAACCCTTTTGCTGTTGAGATACTTGAAGTGACTGACCATGATCCGGTCAGCGTCTTTCCTTTCTTTTCCCATACGACCGCCACATCGTAATAAAAACCACCCCAACCAACCTGATGATAAGTAATTTTGTTGTTGCTTTTCTCCACCAAACCTTGTTTGTAGCCCAATCTCCTGAGATCCTGACCGGTAACTTCATCTGCCTGATTATCCTCCCCAACTTTCCGGTATTGGGGCGGGACCAGTTCTATCTCCGGATCTTCAGATAAACCGGTCAACCTGAACCAACCTTCAGGACTATCCGCTTTAATAAAACTCTCAAGCTCCACCCCATTAGCCCAGGAAACATGGCACACCGCTGTGCGCAGATCCAGCTCCACATGAACCGGATCTTTCACCCCGGGAAAAGAAAATTCCAGGGCAGCCCCGGGAATCTTTGAAGGTGCAATGCTGTTACTGTACGCCCCGCGATCAAAAAACTCCTGTACAATACCATAATCATCCTCAGCCCATTTCTGATACACCCAATTGAAATTAAACTCCTTCTTTTCAAGATAAGCAATCGGTCTGAGATCCCACAAATCAGAACGATCCAGACTAAAGCGAAGATGCCCGTTATGATTCCATATAAGAGCACCCAACTCTCCGTTACCCAACGGAATCGCTTCATCCCAGGTCACTGCAAGGGAATCAAATACCAGGTTATGCCGGGCTTCCGGTGAAAAAGCATGCTCCCGGTTGCATGAAATCAATGCAATTAAAAAAAGTAGAATAAAAGATATCCTTTTCATAGTTATAAAAATTAACAAACTTAAAGATAATACATTTCAGGTTACAGGCTGTCATGGCAGTCAGGAATCTCCGCTACACTCCGGGAGTTTGTAAAATATTCCTGGTTTTTGTAAATTATACAGCAAGAAAATCATGGTATCAAAAGATAAATTCGATTATTCGGATAATTGGTCTTTGGTCCATGAGGTGACTGA
>JAGHDB010000024.1 GCA_021160155.1 Bacteroidales bacterium
CTCCGGTTTGTGCAAGGAGTATGTTTTTAAGGATAGGTCCGCCCTGCTGGTTATTGACCATGGCAACCGGGTCGGGTACTCTTCTGAGGCGGAAAGGACGGCTGCCCATATTCCGTTTCTGGCCATCTATCATGGCATAAGCAGTAACTACTGCAATACCTTGGTCGGTAGAAGGGAAGACCTCAAATTTCCCGGGTGAGACCAATTTGATTTGTCCGTGGGTCATGGATGCGGAGATTCTGTTGGCCGGTACACCCGGAACGGATATTTCAACCGGGTTGGCCAGTCCGTTAAAGAACACATTCATCTTGGTAGGAGAGACCACCAGTGAAGGAGGCGACACCTCGTATTCACTTTCAAAACGGTAGGGAACAATATTTCCGTCGGGGGTGGTATAATTGATGATACCGCCCCATTTGAATTTACCGGTTTTATTACCGATGGTTTTGAAGATACCCCGGCCGTCATGTATCGGAAGAGGTTTGCCGCCCACCAGGATATCGGGAGCCAGGGTGGTATCGAAAGCCGAAAGAAACACTTCGGCTTCGTAGGGGCTTCCCTTGAAAATATAATTTGATGTTTTGGGAATGACGACGGCCCGCAGTTCGTTGAATTTAAAGGATTCTTTTTCGATGCCCTGATAGAGGTAATTAAGTACATCCGATTCGGCATTACGCACGTCGGATTGCAATTTTGTCAGGATGGTAATGACTCCGATCAGGGGGAGGTATTCAAAATTATCCTGTTGCCAGGTACGGTTCGGTTCGCGGAGGGTCCCCGGCGGATCCACTATTTCAAGGGCTTTCTTAACAGATGTAATCAGCACGGTATCACTCGGATCGATCATGTTCAATAGAAATCCCCGGTATGCTTCGATAGAATTTCTGAGGTCTTTTGCACGGCTCATTTTTTTACCGTTTGATTCGATTTGATCGACCAGCATCACCTGAGCCGGGATATTCAGGTTTTCCATGTTTTTAATGCTGTCGAGGCGTGCTTTTTTGCCATCTGCCACTCTGACGATTGCCCATTTATATTGAGTGATCTTATCCACCAGTTCCTGGGATTTGATTCTTACCGAATCGGCTTTAAACTTCCACGGGCCGGTTTTAACCGGATTCAGTGTATAGGCTTTTTCAAAGTCGGCGTAAGTCAGGTTATTTTTTGAAGCAAAGTTTTCGATGGTCTGATTAAGGCTTTTATCCACCTTTGCAATGACATCCAGTGTTTCTTTAGAGACATTAAGTGCCAGCAGGGCGGTAAGTACCAGATACATCATATTGATCATCCGTTGCCTCGGGACCAGCCTGGGTTGAGCCATAATTACTGTACGTTCAGATTGTTACACATTGTCTCTTATATTCATTGCGGTGAGCATATTGCCGTACACCGTATTAAGGGCGATCAGTTTTTTACCCAATCGTTCTACCTCTTCGCGGTAAACTTTGGTATTTTGAACTGATTCTGACAGGTTTTCCATCATGGAATCCAAACCTGAATAGACCTGTTGTGTGGTTTTCAGGTAGGCGTCTGATCCCTGAAGTTGCAGTTCATATACACTATTGAGTGCAGAGAGGTTTTTATTCAGTTTCTGCAGCTCTTCGGTATAAGAGTGGCTGTCCTGGGTCAGCCGGGCATAATCTTTATTAATAGCTTCAAGCAGGTGTTGATAGGATGAAGCAAGCTGGTCGGAGCTTTGATTGACCTGTTCCACCAGGCGGGCGCCTGTTTGGGCCACTACATTAGCGCTTTTGGTATAGGATTCGGTCAGTTCGCTTGCTGATTTTTCCAGTTCAACGGTAGATTTTGCATAGGTATCACTGAACTGCTCCAGATGGTCGGCTGCTTTTTTTACATTATCGGTATATTGTTGGGTGACCAGGTGTGCCTGTGAGATATCACCCATTTTTCCGGTGGCATCGGCCAGGTTTTGCATTCCGTTCCCCAGCCGGGCGAACAGTTCCGGGGTAATTTCCGCTTTTTCAAGCAGGGAGTCGAACTGTTGCCAGGCGGTGCCTGAAGATTGCGGACGCCGTTTTGCGGGGGTTGCCGAACTGTCTTTTAATTCAGGATAGATACGGTCCCAGCGCCAATCTTCAAACTGTGGTTCAAAAGCTGAGAAGAAAAAGATGATTGCCTCGGTTCCGAGCCCTGCCATCAGAAAATAGCTTGAAAGCGGATAATGTTCAAGTTTCATCAGGGCTCCGATCATAACCACGCTGGCGCCCCAGCCGTAAAGCCGGGAGATGAAGGTTTTCCACCATTTTTTTTGGACTAATTCGTTGATTGACATTTACTTGTAGTTTATTTTTCAATTCCCATTGTAGATCTCACACAGCGAAACCCGATATAGGATTTGGCTGAGTCCTGGTATTCGTATGTACGGGTACCGGCTTGCAGGTAATAACTGATGTCTTTCCATGAGCCGCCGCGGATCACTTTGCGTTTCATCACTGCCGGTTCATCCGGCAGGGCGTTGTATTCATAATTCGGGTTCAGGTCATGGGTAAAGTTATAGGCGTTTTCGTCGTATGCGGAGTTGGTCCATTCGGCCACATTACCGGCCATGTCATAGAGGCCGAAGTCGTTGGGATCAAAAGATCCGACCGGAGAGGGTTTAAGAAATCCGTCATCCACGTAATTCCCTCTCAGCGGTTTGAAATTGGCGAGGAAGCAACCTTTATCGTCGCGGGTATAGGGGCTGCCCCAGGGGTACATTGAAAGATTCCGGCCGCCACGTGCGGCATATTCCCATTCATATTCGGTAGGGAGGCGGTAATTCTGGACAAAGGCGCCGCCTTTTTCACGCTGGAGGTAGTTGTTATGGTACATGGTTCGCCAGACGCAGAAGGCTTTAGCCTGTTCCCAGGTTACGCCCACCACGGGATAGTCGTCAAACCCGGGATGCCAGAAGTACATTTTGGCCATCGGGTCGTTATAGCTGTAGGTAAAATCCGATATCCAGGCAAGGGTATCGGGATAGATATTGATCCGGTAAGTTTTAATGAATTTTGACCGGTCGCTTGATCTGGGGGCATCTTCATAGAAGGTAACACTGCCGTCGGAATTTTTGATTGACCGGTCGAAAGTGCGTTTTTCTTTGGAGGCTTCCTGGTAGTCGATATCCTGGTATTCGTAAATGAGTTTACGTGTATCGAGTTCTTTTCTTCTAAAGAATCTTTCATTTTCAGGGATATACATCTCTTCCAGAACGGCAGCCACATCCTGGTCGCGTGTGTTGATTCGGGTATTCCAGTTCAGCAACGGAGGATCGATCGGATTACCGAATTCATCCTCCTGGATCAAAAATTCATCCGGCAGGTCATCTCCCAGTTTTCTCCGGGTAATGGAATCGATAACCCATTGCACGAATTGGCGGTATTCGTTATTGGTGATTTCGGTTTCATCCATCCAGAAAGCGTCGACCGAAATGGTTTTCGACTGGGAGTTCATACTGAAGGTGATATCTTCATCGCTGGGCCCCACAACAAAAGAGCCCATAGGTATTTTCACCATACCGTACGGTTCCGGTTCGAACCATTTTTCTCTTTTCTGAACGCCGACCAGTTCGCCGTTACCGGTACTGTTGCATCCGGTCAGTACGAGGGTGGCGATGAATCCCAGTAAGATAAGTTTCTTCATAACCGTTTTCTCTATGGTTCGTTTTGCTAAACGCAATAATTTTGAGTTTTGTATCTATTACTATAAAAATCTGACACTTCGATATCGTCTGTTGAATTTATCCATACCTATTTCGAGGCTGTAATTCAGCATAAACTCAACGGATCCGTGACTGTAGTGTGCTAATGCCGAAGTGGTAAAATCGTATGCTACTCCCAGGCGCAATCCATTCGACAATTCCAGTCCGCCCAACAGAATCACGGCATCGCCGAGCCTGTATGAAACGCCGCCCCAGATCTTTTTATTGTAAATTACATTGGTATTGATATCAATTTGTACCGATGCGCCGTCATATTTGGCAAAAAGAGAGGGTTGCAGTTCAAAGAGCGGATTAGGCAGGTTGAAGTTGTATCCTGCCGAAGCGTAATAATGTCTTTTCACATCTTCCTTGGCACTCATCCCGTAATCTACGGTAGGTTGAAAAAGATGTGTGGATGAGAGGCCTGCATAGAAATCGTCCGTATGATAGAACAGTCCCATCCCCATGTCAAAGACCATCGCGCTTTCGGCCTGATCCGGTATGGCCGGATCCTGGGAGGCCGGAATATGGTTGTCGCTGTCGGGGATGGTCCATTTTCCGTCGATGGCTTTATTGAGCAGTCCCACTGCCAAACCGATACCCAACTGGCCGTTACCCAGTTCAAGCCGGTAGGCATAGTTCAGATTGATGGCGATATTTTTTTCGAATCCCAGTTGGTCATCCATAAAAATCACTCCCACGCCGCTGTTGAACCCGAAAGGTTTCACCGGCATATGTACACTGGCCAGGGTGGTTTTAGGGTTGCCTTCAAAGCCCATCCATTGCTGCCGGTTGAGTACGGAGGCACTTAACATCCCCTGACTTCCTGCAAATCCCGGATTTACAGCAAGTTGGTTAAACATATTCAGACTGAACTGCGGGTCTTGTTGTGCCTGAACAGTCAGTGCCGGCAGTAATCCCAATACTGCGGTCAGGAAAATAATATTTTTAAACCGGATCATCAATAATTTCAAGACAGTAAAATAAGTGAAAATATCCATATCGACCAAGCTATTAACGTGAGGCGGGCATGCAAAATTATGCATACGGGGTCAGTTAATCCGCTGGTAATTTTTCCACCACCGGTCGGGTATTTCGCCGTCGGATGCCAGTTGGTAGTCGTTATAGGAGCAAGCGATATAGAGTGACCGGGGGTGTTTGGAGGGAGGGAACGGGACTTCGACCCACCAGCGGTTGGTGGCAGGACTTTTATAAAAAGTCAGGCTGTGGCCGGTTTTCGGGAGGTTAACCAGGTATTTCTGGTATTTATTAATGTCGCAGAAAGGATAGTCTTTTTTTCGTTGCAGGTATCCCTGGATGAAGTGCCAGATCATTTGTGCGGTCAGTGCGGCTGTTTGACCCGACAGGTCGTTCCGATGGTCATAACCGGTTATCATTATCAGGTTTAGTTTATCGCTTAATCCGGCATATCGGGTAAGTTGACAACTCTCTTCGGCGGTAAATCCGTTGGGGGAGGGGTCGGTGGTTGCCGGGGCTTCTGAAGCGCGCAGGGCATTCAGGGAGAATGCGAAGAGGTCGGTATTTCTGAATACCGGTTCGGCTTCGCGGATGTCGTCACGCAGGGCGCCCAGGCGGTAGTGATCGAAATAGAATTGGTCGAGTCTTTCAAATGCCTGAGGATCATTTAGGTAGGTCTGGTATCCGAGATGTACGTAGTCGAACAGCCGGGTTTCGGGATCAGATACCAGTCCGTTCAGGTAGCGGCTGTTCAGGTAATGGGTTTCGGGCATCAGGTCGATATGGGAGTCGGCCACGGTCAGGTTGACCGGAAACTCCAGTTGTTCTATTCCGTGAAAAACCGGCAGGATATGATTTGAATCCGCTCCGATCACGATGATGGTTTTTTGTGCTTTGCCGAGAGCGGCGACCACATCGGTGAGTCCGATCAGGGTATCTTCGGCATTTTTCCCGGAACGCAGGTTACCCAGGTCGGCCATCTCATGATCGTGAAGAAATCCGGAGAGGCCATACAGGTATTCGCGGATCCGGTTGGCAGCTTCCGGGATTCCGGTGCCGAACAGTACGATACCGGTGTTACTCAGGGGCAGGTTATGCTGTCCGGAGCGGTGGATCAGGGTTTGGTCATACAGGCGGCGGATGATCCGGTCATCCCCGCGGATTTCCTGCAGGTCAACAGGGTTAAAGTAGGGAAGTACATCCGGGATATGTGGCATGGGTTATTTTTTCTTTTTTTCGTCGGCTTTGGCAATCAGGGCCCGGCATTCATCAAGGGTTAAAGCAGCCGGGTCCTGGGTTTTCGGAATTTTGTAATTTTTCTTTTTATAGGATATATACGGGCCATATC
>JAGHDB010000405.1 GCA_021160155.1 Bacteroidales bacterium
ATGCCATCCTGTATGGGGAAAATAGGACCCCTGGGACGAGTTCTTGGTCCGCGGGGCCTGATGCCAAACCCTAAAAGTGGTACCGTTACCATGGATGTCGGTAAAGCAATTACTGATGTCAAAAAGGGGAAAATTGATTTTAAAGTCGATAAACTCGGTATCATTCACGCGGCCATTGGAAAGGTTTCATTTGAACCGGAGAAAATCTCGGATAATGCCCGGGAACTGATCTCCACAATTATTAAACTGAAACCTACTTCGGCAAAAGGTACTTATGTGAAGAGTATCACTCTTTCAAGTACTATGAGCCCGGGAATTCCGATTGATCCTAAATCGGTAGAATTGTAAAACCCTAATTTGTTGGAATACCAATCATGAAAAGGGAAGATAAAAATCAGGTCATCGAACAGTTAGCCATAACGCTAACAGAAGCTAAAAACTTCTATATTGCTGATATTGGCGGACTTGACGCTGACCAAACAAGTGCTTTAAGAAGAAGTTGTTTTAAACAGGATGTGAAGTTGATGGTGGTGAAAAACACACTTCTCCGAAAAGCTATGGAAAAAGCAGAAGGCAATTTTGATGAGCTGTATCCTATTCTCGCCGGCCCTACTTCATTGATGATTTCTGATGTCGGTAACAAACCGGCCAGAATGATCAAAGAGTTCCGGAAAAAAATGGAACGGCCCATTCTTAAAGGCGCCTTCGTTGAAGAGGGTATCTATATTGGTGATGACCAACTGGATACGCTGGTAGCCGTGAAATCCAAAGAAGAGCTTCTGGGTGACCTCATTGCTTTACTGCAATCACCGTTACGCAATGTACTCCATTCCCTGGATTCTGGAAAAAATATACTGGCAGGTGTTGTGAAAACACTTTCTGAAAGAGAATCTTAATCAATTGTTGCATCCATTTTCAAAATCATAAAAAAAATGGCAGATCTTAAAAAGCTTGCTGAAGAACTGGTAAACCTTACCGTTAAAGAGGTCAATGAATTGGCCGACATTATGAAAGAAGAGTATGGTATCGAACCCGCAGCTGCTGCGGTAGCTGTTGCCGGACCGGCTGTTGCCGGAGATGGCGGAGCCGGTGCTGAAGAACAAACTGAGTTTGACGTGATCCTGAATGCTCCGGGTGGCGCTAAACTTCAAATTGTAAAACTCGTTAAGGAACTGACCGGCCTGGGTCTGAAAGAGGCCAAGGAACTTGTGGACGCCGCTCCTAAAGCAGTTAAGGAAAAAGTGTCCAAGGAAGAAGCTAATGCACTTAAATCACAACTCGAAGAAGCAGGAGCTGAAGTTGAAATTAAGTAATACTATTCTTCCATATACCCTGTATCAGGTTTAGAATCCCCCAATAAGGGATTCTAAACCTTTTGTTATTGTTGCGTACTTCACCTTCATTAAACTTTCCCGGTCGATGGCAAAATCTGATAATCAACGGATCAATTTTGGTACCACAAAAAGCCAACTTGACTATCCGGACTTTCTTGAAATTCAGTTAAAATCATTTTCTGAATTCTTTCAACTTGAAACGACTCCGGAACTTAGAAAAAACGAGGGACTTTATAAAGTATTCCAGGAAAACTTTCCTATAACCGACACACGAAATAATTTCGTACTCGAGTTTATTGATTACTATATTGATCCCCCAAGATATACGATTGAAGAGTGCCTCGAAAGGGGATTAACCTATTGTGTCCCCCTGAAAGCCAAATTAAAATTGTACTGCACCGATCCGGAGCATGAAGATTTTGAAATGGTTATTCAGGATGTCTACCTGGGTACCATACCCTATATGACACGCAGAGGAACTTTTGTGATTAATGGTGCCGAACGGGTGGTCGTATCGCAGCTACACCGGTCACCTGGCGTGTTTTTCGGCCAGAGTACCCATGCCAACGGTACCAAACTCTATTCGGCCCGCGTAATCCCATTCAGGGGTTCATGGATCGAATTTGCGACCGACATCAATAATGTGATGTATGCCTATATTGACCGTAAGAAAAAACTTCCGGTTACTACGCTGCTGAGAGCAATAGGCTATGAAAGCGATAAAGATATCCTTGAAATATTCGGTCTGGCAGATGAAATTAAAGTTACCAAAACCGGACTGAAGAAAGTGATCGGGAGAAAACTGGCTGCCAGAGTGCTTAAGTCGTGGATTGAAGATTTTGTGGATGAAGATACGGGTGAAGTGGTTTCAATCGAGCGTAATGAAATTATTCTCGATCGGGAAACAATGCTTGAAAATGAGCATATTGATGCCATTATAGAAAGTGGAGCCAAATCCATTCTGCTGCATAAAGAGAATTACAACCTTTCCGATTTCGCCATCATCTATAATACCCTCCATAAAGACCCCTGTAATTCTGAAAAGGAGGCTGTACTTCATATTTATCGTCAGTTGCGCAATGCCGAACCGCCGGATGAGGCTACTGCACGGGATGTGATCGATAAACTCTTCTTCTCGGATAAACGCTATGACCTGGGTGAAGTGGGCAGATACAGAATCAATAAAAAACTGAATCTGAATACCAACATCGATGTCAAGGTTCTGACCAAAGATGATATTATCAGTATTATTAAATACCTGATACAACTGATTAACTCCAAGGCAGACGTTGATGATATTGACCACCTTAGCAACCGGCGTGTCAGAACGGTTGGAGAACAACTTCACAATCAGTTTGGAGTAGGATTGGCACGGATGTCACGTACTATTCGGGAGCGAATGAATGTGCGTGACAATGAGGTGTTTACGCCTATTGATCTGATCAATTCAAAAACCCTTTCATCAGTCATTAACAGCTTCTTCGGAACCAATGCATTGTCACAGTTTATGGATCAGACCAACCCATTGGCTGAAATGACCCACAAACGAAGAATGTCTGCTCTGGGCCCGGGCGGATTATCAAGAGAAAGAGCCGGTTTTGAAGTAAGAGATGTACACTATACTCATTATGGCCGGCTCTGTCCGATTGAGACCCCTGAAGGTCCCAATATCGGATTAATATCCTCACTTTGTGTATTTGCAAAAATTAATTCTCTGGGTTTCATTGAAACACCATATCGTACTGTGAATGTGGGTAAAGTGAACCTTGAAGATGACGGAGTAGTTTATCTTACCGCTGAAGAGGAGGAAGATAAAATTATTGCCCAGGCCAATGCTCCTTTAAATGAGGACGGCTCCTTTGTAAATACCAGGATTAAAGCCAGATTCGAAGCTGATTATCCTTTATCAACTCCTGAAGAGGTGAATCTGATGGATGTGGCCCCGAACCAGATCGCTTCGATTGCTGCCTCCCTGATTCCCTTTCTGGAACATGACGATGCAAACCGGGCTTTAATGGGTTCTAACATGATGAGACAGGCGGTACCTCTGTTGCAACCTGAAACACCAATTGTAGGTACAGGTATTGAACGCAATGTCGTCAGGGATAGTAGAATACATTATACCGCTGAAGGAAATGGCGTAGTTACAGAGGTGGATGCCAATCATATTGTCATTAAATATGATCGTAGTGAACAGGAGGCTTTTGTAAGTTTCGACAGTGAGGTGAAAACTTATAAACTGCTGAAATTTCTGAAGACCAACCAGAATACTACTATAAACCTCAAACCCATTGTCCGTAAAGGTGATCATGTGACCAAAGGGCAAATTCTTACTGAAGGATACGCATCCAAGGATGGAGACCTGGCGCTGGGACGAAATCTAAAGGTGGCTTTTATGCCCTGGAAAGGATATAATTTTGAGGATGCTATCGTAATTTCTGAACGGGTGGTTCGCGAAGACCTGTTTACCAGTCTTCATGTGGATGAATATCTCCTGGAGGTCAGGGATACCAAAAGAGGGCTTGAAGAACTGACAGCAGATATTCCGAATATCAGTGAAGAGGCTACCCGGAACCTGGATGAGAACGGTATGATCCGGATTGGTGCAGAAGTGAATCCGGGTGATATACTGATAGGTAAGATTACCCCTAAAGGAGAATCTGATCCGTCACCTGAAGAAAAACTTCTTCGTGCTATCTTCGGGGATAAAGCAGGTGATGTAAAAGATGCTTCACTGAAAGCAGGTCCTTCACTTCATGGTGTCGTGGTGGATAAAAAACTCTTTTCAAAGAGTTTGAAAGACCGGAAAATGCGGGCGGCTGATAAAACCCTGATTGAAAAGTACGACAAAGAGTTTGAACAAAAACTGAACGAAGTAAAGACTATCCTGGTTGATAAATTATTTACCCTTATCAATGGTAAAGCTTCACAGGGTGTAAAGAATTACCTTAATGAGGATGTAGTACCCAAGGGTACAAAATTTACCTTGAAAATTCTTCAGGGTATTGACTATTTATCCGTTCATCCGCTTAAATGGACTACTGATAAACAGCGAAATGAGACTATACGGCAATTGTTGCAAAATTATTTGATCAAATACAAGGAGATCGAAGGAGATTACCGTAGAAAAAAATATAATGTTACTATTGGAGATGAACTGCCGATCGGTATTGTACAGCTGGCTAAAATCTATATCGCAAAAAAAAGAAAACTGACTGTTGGGGATAAAATGGCAGGTCGCCATGGAAATAAAGGGATTGTGGCCAAGATCGTTCGCCAGGAAGATATGCCGTTCCTCGAAGATGGTACACCGGTAGATATTGTTTTAAATCCATTGGGTGTTCCTTCCCGTATGAACCTGGGGCAGATTTATGAAACCGTATTGGGATGGGCCGGAGAGGTGCTCGGGTTGAAATTTGCAACACCGATCTTTGACGGTGCC
>JAGHDB010000317.1 GCA_021160155.1 Bacteroidales bacterium
AGATCAGACAGGTATTTGGATGGATATAACTATTTTTGGATCATTATTTTTATAGATCAAATTTTATCTCATGAGAAAAATTACATTGCTGTTCCCGGTTCTTATGCTGCTTATAAGTTCATCTTCACTTAATGGTCAGATCATTTCATATGGTGCTAAATTAGGAATGTCATTCCCCGGTTTTATCAATGAAAAGATTGCCAGTCAGAGAATTACATTAGCACTAAGTCTTACAGGAAGTGTCCGTATTACCCGTTCTGTCAAATTTCAGATAGATCCGGGGTTTCAAAGAAAAGGGAATAAATACACTTACCAGGTATGGGATAGCCATGATAATATAATTGAAGACTCTTCATACCTGGTTAAAACCAATATGGATTATCTGACTTTCCCGGCTTTTTTTAAAATCCATATTGGCGGAGCCAATACTTTCTATCTTCAGGCCGGAGGGTATTATGGCTATCTCATTCATGCCAACTTTACCGGTAAAAGAGCGGGTGAGATGGTAAAACGCTATCTTATCAAACCCGGACTGGCATTACATGACTTCGGCTTGCTGGCCGGAGGTGGCATTGAAACTCCCATTCGTCAGGGATTATCGGTACTGCTTGATATCAAATACCAGTATGGTCTAAAAGATCTGAATCTGAACCCCGAAATTACAGGATTCAACCAGCCACTTAAAAATAAAGGTCTGGTAATGAGTATGGGAATTATTATGGATATCGAATAGATACTGCTCCGGAGAATTTCAGTCGGGCCCGCCCTGTTTACTGCAACAAATCAATACTCCGTTTGACAAATTCACTTAAAGCCTGACCGGTAAGCCGGTTGGTAGCTAAAAGAGCCAGATCAATCATCTGTCCAACCTGTTTCTTCTCTTTACCCCAGGATTTCAGTTTCTCATCGCGTTCTTTGTTAAGCTGATCAATCTGTTTCTGCAAATCATCGCGCCGGTCTTTTTCTTCCTGAGACACCTCCTCTTCTTTCTTCTTGCCAATCAGCTTATTCAAACTCTCCAGATCTTCCTGAAGGGGTTTCAACTGCTGTTCAATTTTATCGATTTCAGCTCCCAGCTCCTCTTTAACTTTCTCCGCTAACTGAATAACCAGCGGGTGATTGGTATTGATTACCACATTTAAGTTATCAGGCAGATCACGATAGAAGTCCATTCCACCGGAAAGTTCCGACATCTCCTTCATACGCCGTGTCCACTCTGACTGAGTAATTAAAACGGGATAGTCTTTTTCATCAAGAGATTCAAAAACAACGGAATAAGCTGAACCGGGAAGTTGTCCGTTAAACACCGGTTTTAACTGAGCAGTTTGTTCTTCTGACAGTGCCGAGGATTTCTTCTCTTTTTTAGGGATCAGATTCTCAATCACATCCGCATCTACCCTTACAAATCGCGACTTATCCAGTTTCTGCTCCAAATGATTCAGGTAATGAACATCAAACTGACCATCCATTAATAACACATCATATCCCCGGTCTTTTGCAGCCTGGATGTAACTAAACTGTGCTTCGGTATCCGTAGAATACAGATAAACCAACTGCCCCTCTTTATCGGTTTGCTCTCCCTTGATTAACTCTTTATACTCTTCATAAGTAAAGTATTTATCCTCCGTATTTTTCAAAAGGGCAAAATCTTTGGCTTTATCCCAGAATTTTTCTTCAGACATCATCCCGTAATTGATAAACAATTTGAGATCGTCCCATTTTTCTTCAAACTTGTCGCGTTCTTTAGTAAAGATATCTTTAAGCCGGTCAGCTACTTTCTTGGTAATATGAGCGGAGATCTTTTTTACATTCTGGTCAGACTGTAAAAAAGAACGACTGACATTCAGGGGGATATCCGGGCTGTCCAGCACACCGTGCAGCAGGGTCAAAAAATCCGGCACGATACCCTCTACAGAATCAGTAACAAACACTTGATTACTATATAATTGGATTTTATTTTTTTGAACTTCCCAGTTATTACGGATTTTCGGAAAATAGAGAATCCCGGTCAGATTAAAAGGATAATCCACATTCAGATGGATATGAAACAGCGGAGCTTCAGCCATAGGATATAGCTCACGATAAAACGCAGCATAATCCTCCTCTTTCAAATCAGCCGGTTTTTTAGTCCACGCAGGTTCGGTATTGTTAATAATCCGGTCTTTCCCGGTTGTAACCTCTTTGCCGTCCTTCCATTCTTTTTCCTTACCAAACGCAATAGGTATCGGGAGAAACCGTGAATATTTATTTAACAATTCCAGGATTTTATCCTCTTTTAAAAAGTCGGTAGAATCTTTATCCAAATGCAATACCACATCCGTACCGCGATCGGTACGATCCGGCTCTTCCAACGAATATTCGGGACTTCCGTTGCAGCTCCATTTAACCGCTTTGGCTCTCTTATAAGATTTTGTAATGATATCCACCCGGTCTGAGACCATAAAAGAAGAGTAAAAACCCAGTCCGAAATGCCCGATAATGGCATGTGCATCATTCTTATACTTCTTAAGAAATTCCTCAGCTCCGGAAAATGCAATCTGGTTAATAAATTTATCTATCTCTTTGGCTGTCATTCCTATACCCCGGTCAGAAACGGTCAGGGTTTTTTTCTTTTTATCTATGCTGATCCGAATAGTCAGATCCCCCAACTCCCCTTTATATTCACCGATGGAAGCAAGCGTTTTTAATTTCTGCGTAGCATCCACTGCATTGGAAATCAATTCTCTTAAAAAGATCTCATGATCTGAATAAAGAAATTTCTTAATGATCGGAAAAATGTTCTCGGATGTAACCTGAATGGTTCCCTGTTGTTTATTCGTTTCCATAATTAATGTAATAATCGGTTCGGGCAGAGTTTTTTCAAAGCCCGTGCCAATAATTAAAACATGACAGATTTACAGCAGGCTGTTAACCCGTGGTGACAACCCCGGTTGCGTAATTAAGTTCAGAGCCGAAGAGGCTGTGGGGAATACTGAAAATCACCAGGGTCATTACGGCAGCCAGCACCACCAGCCATGGTCTGCCCTTACCCCGAAGCCCAAACATGGCTGCAATCCAAAAAATAAATACAAAAAGGGTCTTATTATCCGTCAGATCCCAGCCGAAAGGAATACCGGTCCACCATTCTCCAAAGGCATACCACTGTACCCAGGGGCCAAGGATGAATCCGCCGATAAACAGTATAGCCAATGCCCAAATGGCATTACGTTTGTAACGTTCCACTTTGAACAGTGCGAATAAACCTGCCGTGGTAGACAGTAACATAGCAAGAAACATCATTAATACATGAGGGATCAGCACCCCGGCCGGAACATCACCTTTAAAGCGAATCACTACCGGTGTATCGTGTGCTACCTGAACGATCCGGTCATTCTTCCGGATCTCAATAAAATACTCCAGTTTACCGGCAGGAGGTTGCTGAGGAAGATAGGCAGCAAGTGCGGTATGGTCTTTTTTACCCAATACTTTTTTCATAAAAACAGAATGGTATCTGATCTCCTTTTGCACAAACGGAACCAAAGTCCATTCTTCATGCACCTGAAATCGTTTGTAAAAAAGAGTGGCAGTTACCGACGTATCCTGAAAAGGCAGTTCCACCCTGGCATCTCTGGATCCTTCGGAGCGTATCAGTTTCACGGTATAGGTTGAATCGTCCAACTGTATCTTTTCACTTCTCGGGTAGGTCGGACCGGTAGTTCTTTGATAATAGGCCGCTGCTATTGTAATAATAATTGCTATAATCCAGAGCAGTGCTTTTTTCATTTTGATAAAAATTATAATTGTACCAACAGAACCTCGTTTTTACCATTCCTAACCACCTCGACAGTCACGGTTTGTCCGAGGTGCAGTTGTTGTAACCGGGTCATGTAATCATAAATATTCATCACAGGTTTTCCGTTAATCTGAATGATGCGGTCGCCTTTTTTCATCCCGCTGCGGTCAGCAGGTTTTCCGGGTGTAACAAATTCAACCCGTAAACCATTATTCCCCTCACCGGTTACATCCGGCATAATTCCGAATGTAACTTTAAGATTACGCCGGCCCGATGTAGAAGTTCTCGGACCCGCCTCCTTAAATGTCAGCTTAATTCTTTGATCGGCAAGAATACGAATGGTCTTGCCGATCTCATTCAAGGCTTTTTCCATCCAGGGATAATTTAATTTGTCAGGTGTATCCCTCGGTGTATGATAATCCTGATGTGCGCCGGTAGAATAAAATAATACCGGGATGCCTTTTTGATAAAATGAGGCGTGGTCAGACGGACCATAACCTTCAGGTGACTTCACAATATGGCAGCATCCTGACGGTGGTTCTTTAATCAGGGTATCAAATTCAACAGCCGTACCCACTCCTCCGACAGCCAAACGATTTTCTTCATTGGGTCTTCCAATCATATCCAGGTTGATCATGGCGGTAATCCGGTCAAGCGGAATAGAAGTATGATCAACAAAATATTTTGAACCCAGCAGGCCCATTTCTTCACCGGTAAAACAGATAAAGAGAACCGAACGCTTGAGTTCGTCTTTATGGCTGGCTATCAAACCCGCTAATTCCAACACCCCTGATACACCGGAAGCATTATCATCTGCTCCAAAGTGAGTAGCTATAGTATCCGGCACCCGTGAAGGACTTCCCGGACCACCCTGACCAAGATGGTCAAAATGAGCACCTATTATGATCCATTCCTGACGGGCTCCGGTATCTGCAGCAGGTATCCAGGCCGCTACATCACGAGTCATCGCCTGTTCAAGATGAAGATCAATATTCATAGTAACTTCCACAGCAATATCCACTTTGACCGGTCGTTGATCCCGGTTCAGTTGATCCTGTAATGTATTGACGGAGAAACTCTTTGATGACAGTGCAGATTCAATGAATGAACGTTTCACACGAATCACCGGTAATCCGGCAGATTGTTCCCTGCGGTTCTCGAATTTGAGCTGATCTGAAGGATCGTATTTTTCACCTGCAATGAGAATTACTCCCGCAGCCCCGGCATCCCTGGCCAGTAACAATTTGGTACGGGTTGCCCCGGGCACTTCAAAAGGATCCGGTTTCGAAGTGTCATTCCAATCAGGAGCTCCCATCAGGATCAACACTATTTTCCCCTTAACATCCAGGCCGTTATAATCATCCCAGTGCAAATCCTTCCGGTTTATTTGAAATCCATAACCGGCAAACAGTAATTCACCATTTACTTTTCCGGTTTCACTGTAAGCCAGCGGTACAAAATCACCGGAATCAGCTTTCACGCCATTGACCGTCAGAGATCCCGAATCACCTATGGTAACCCCTAAAGTAACTTCAAAGGATTCGGTCCCCGGACCACTCCAGGATTTTAAATGATATTTATGAAACTGATCCGTAATATATTTCTCGGCCAGACTGTCTCCTTCAGTTCCCGGAAACCGGCCTTTCAATTCTTCAGAAGCCAGATAATAGTCATGGGCTTTAAGCTCATCAGCTGTGATATTCGGATCCGGACGGGACTGGCAGGCCCATAAAACCAATCCTAAAAATGCGGCTCCGACACCTGTTTTTAAAAAATTTCTCATGATAATTCCCTCATTTTTTCTGCTAAAATAAACTATTTATC
>JAGHDB010000031.1 GCA_021160155.1 Bacteroidales bacterium
ACCTGCGAGAATGGAAATCCGGCAAGATAATAACACTCTGGTGATCAGTGATTTAGTTGGGTCTGCCACATTAACCCTGCAGTATTAAAGCTTATTGAAAAGATAAATCAATTCTATGGTCAGGGTTACATTACGGCGCACCTGATTTGTTTTATACTCTTCAAATGTCAACCCGGTATATATTTGACCAATCCATTGAGGAGCAAAGTGATAACGAGCAGCCAACAGTACATTATAAGCATTCAGTATCTGACCGGGTAAATAAGTCGGGTCATTGATATAATAAACCGGGTTATTCGGATAAATACCGGTACCCACAGCCAGTTGCACCCAATTATCAGCCCCACCCTGAAAATATTTCCTCAGAGAAAGTGAATATCCCTGTGCAATCTTCCCTTGTGACGGGGCGAAGTTGACGGTGAAGGTAGCCATATAGGACTGGAAAAAATGAGAAATTCCGGCATCAAACATCACCACATGAGTCGTATCAAACTGGTCTCTGAAAAACATATAATTCAGCCCTCCCGAAAGTTCCCACCCCGCAGCAACTTCATTATAAAGATGTGCTCCGAAACGGTGCCTGGCAAATACCTGCGAAGGGGAGAAACCGTAATTGAAATGAAAATATCTTTTTTGCTTCGGAAAAACCGGGTAGGCATCCACCTCAAACTGAACACCGGGACCCTGGACAATTCTGGCCGTATCATTGCCGACAAAACCTATATGCGCAGAACCGATATAAGTACCCGAATCATTTGAATGATAGTACCTCATGGTATACATTTGCCAGGTTCTTTTAAATGGCAGTTTATACTGGTTAAAGGTGTATGCTCCCGAGATTCCGGTGACAGGCAACGGTCCTTTCAGTGCATAGTAGGCATCTCTGATTCGTTTATCAGAAGGATTTGATTTAAGCAAGTTATTCAGTTCACTGTTAGCCAGGTCAAGATTACCGGTTGCCTGGTAAATAATCGCTTTCTTATACAGTAGTTCGGGATCACCCGGAAACAGAGTCAATCCATAACTTACCATATCCATCGCTTCGTTATAGCGTTTGCTCCATGTGTACACATCCGCCATAGAAGCTATTAATTCATAACTATCGAAAGATTCTTTAAACAGACTTTTATAGATAGATATAGCCTCATCATAATGATGCTGCCAGGCAAGGATACTGCCCTTTAAAAACAAAGCATCATAAAAAGTGGGTTCTACGGATAAAACTCTTTCAATTAACCCCAAAGCCCGCGGGTAATTCTTGTCAACAGTCGCAAACTGACGTGCCTCCTGAATCAGACTGTCTGCTTTCATAGCTCTGAATAAAGAATCCGCTATTTCCCGGTTACGCCGTATTTTAACTTCTCTGGATGAAGAATTCATTAACAAAGTATACGCATTGAACAATTCAGCAGAATACTTGCCTTTAATAATCTGATTATATAAAATCCTTTTCGCCTGTACATAATCCCCTTTAAGTGCGTAAACTTCAGACATTTTAACCAGGTATAACTCATCATCCGGAAAGAGTTTTCTGCCGACCTTACAATAATCAATGGCCTGATCATAATTCCTCGCCCACTTTTCTATATCAATCCAGGCATTAATTACATCTTTATTACGGGTGCCGATGGCATCCAAACGATTCAACTCCCGTCTTGCATGAACAAAATCATTTCCCCATGCATAGGTATAAGCATTCAATAAAATAGCCGGAATATAATTGGGACGTTGTTGCAGAATCTGACGGGTAAGGTTACGGGTCGTACCATACTGCTCGTTGAGCGCATTGCGACGGGCATATTTCATCAGAGTATCCACATTAACCACCTCATAAGTATTAGAGAATGCTCCGCTTGTGGAGACAGGCTGATAGGGTATCCCGTCACGAATTTGTTGGTAAAGTTTCCTTGCCGCCTCATTAGTCGGATCCTGATGAAGAACCATAAAAATACTTTTCTTGGCAGTCAGCAGATCCCCGGTTTGCATGCTGGCTTTTGCATATTTCAGCCATATCTCTTTGTCATAAGGATAGTACACCAGAGCTGACTCACAAACATTCATAGCAGCTGCCGGGTGGCCCGACCATATCTCCACATCGGCCAATGACAACATAGCCGCTTTATTGACATTGTCATAATCAAACACCTGATAATAAACCCTGCGAGCTTCTTCATAGTTGCCTGTCCAGGCATAAGTATTCCCCAAAAGCAGCCTGGCATCCACATACCCGGGCTTATCCCGTAAAACTCTCTTGCATAACAATCTGGTATCCTCATATTTCCCACCCTTGGCCAGATCATAAGCAGCCCTTACAGCAAGGTCATAGTCAAAATGAGCAGTAGTATCCTGTTGTGCAGGCAGAGGAGGAACAAAGATATGAAGCAGTATAACACCTATTGCAAATAGCCTGAGCATATCAACCGGTTTATCGCTTTATGAGTTGTTTTCTGACCCGGATAAAAAGTTCATTCGGACTAAAAGGTTTAGTCAGATAATCATCTGCTCCTAGCTCAAAAGCCTGCAGAACAGTATCTTCATTACCAACCTTGGAGAGTACAATGATTGGGGTTTTCATCTGATATTCAACCCGGATCAGGTTGATCAGTTCCAGGCCACTCATAAATGGCATCAGGAGATCTGTGATAATCAAATCTATAGTAGCGCCCTGTTGTTGGATCAACTTACTGGCTTCCTGGCCATCTTTAGCCTGGATCACTTCATGACCCTCATTTTTCATCCGGTGTTCTACCGTTTTGAGCATCATAAAGTCATCTTCAACAACTAAAATCCGTGCCATAATATTTGTTTTTCAGATTATATATCAAAATCCTCTTTTAATTGGGCAATCACTATTTCAACCTTCTCACGGATAAATCCTACCAAAACCGGGATTTTATCCGGATCTTTTCTGTTTTCCGCCAGAATTTCGAGGTTATTGGCTTCATTAATTGCTGATTTTAAACCAATAAGGTTCATATTTGGTGTAAATTTATGGATCACTTCACGAAGCATTGCCCAGTCTTTATTTTTCACTAAGGTATCCATTTGTTCCAAAACCTGAGGTGAATTAGCCACGAAATAATTAATCATTTCCAGCATGAATGTATTGTCTCCTGCTGCCAACTCTTTAAGGTAATCAAGATTATAGAGCTTTGCGGCTGACATTGACGATCAGTTTATTACAAATGTAAAAATTGTGTCCAAAATTCGTTGTAAATGTTAATCATTTATCATAACTCGTTGAAAATGGACAGACTGGTCAGTAACAACAATAACGAATACCAGACCGGGTTTTTGATCTCCCCCGGAGATCGGATCCCAGAACAACCTCAAACGATTTCCGGAAGCAGGTTTAGTTATCAACCATTTTACTATAACTCTACCCTGCAGATCCCTTATTTCTACCTGTTTGAGATGCTCCCGGCCCGGATCAATCAGAATGGTTAAATGTTCTTTTACCGGATTGGGATAAACCGAAATATCCACGTTCGTTCGCACAGGATCATCTATCCCAGAAGCCTCATTATTAGAGGAATCCGGAGTTGGATTATTAAAAATCATCCACGAAGGAGCTCCATCCTGCACCCGTCCATAAGAAAGATCCGAGGTAATGGCCGGATAGGTCACCGAATCCAGGATAACGATTTCACCCTGAACATGTTGCGAAAGGGCAACAAATTCACCCGTTCCGGCCAGCTGGAAATCCACATGCCGTATTCCGTCATGAATCTTTGTGGTAGGATAAAAGACCATAAAACCTTTTGGACCAATAGTAGTAGAATCCGGGTGGGTTTCGGGGATTTGCCATAATACCAGGTTATTCCGGTGATCAGACAGGTAAAGCCCTCCCACATCAATTGGCTGATCAGTTGAATTATATAGTTCAAGCCAGTCGTCATACTCATTGATATTATTTAAATACGTACTTGAATTCCTAGCCATTAACTCGTTAATATAGAGACCATTTATTTTACTTCTCGGCACCCGGTTAGGAGCATTGGGAGTAGGTGAACCAAAGATCTCAAAATCCTGACCTCCATCCGGAGTACGTCCATAAGAAAGATCGGTGGTTATTGGCGGATAAGTTAGTGAATCCATCACCGTAAAGGATTGATCATTGAATTTGGATAATCCTATCCAACTTCCATCCCCCGGTATCAAAAATGAGGCATGATGCAGCCCTCTTTCGGGATGCTCGTCCAACCAGAAAACAAAATATCCACCTGGGGCAATCAGCATACTGTCAGGACCGGAAGCAGGGATTTCAAACCTTCCCGGATTATCCGCATATTTACTCAGAAAGAGTCCGGATAAATCCACCAAATGGTAGGAAGCATTATACAACTCAACCCAATCCACATAATTACCGTATTCATCCGGGTAAGTAGTTCCATTCCTCGCCAGAACTTCGTTAATCACGATACCTTCCTGTGGTGCTGTCAAATTAGGATGACCGGGAGTACCATTAATATAATGACTGCTTCTCCAGGAGGTTCCTGATCCGTTGTCCCGTTCAGGATTGATTAACTCCAGTGAAGGTCCGCCACCCGCCGGCCATGAGGGCCAATACCCACCTGCCTGGTAATTCACCTGATCCAGGATAATTCCCGTGCCTGTAGTAATCTCAACCGTTCCACCGGCATCCGGTAAAGATCCGCCACTATCCCATTGATACACCGGAAATCCCTGATTCTGAAAAATAATGGCATCCTTTGCAATAATAATATAGGATAATGGTAGTAATT
The DNA here is from genome assembly GCA_021160155.1 of Bacteroidales bacterium. GTDB lineage: Bacteria > Bacteroidota > Bacteroidia > Bacteroidales > UBA12481 > JAGHDB01. The sequence goes on from JAGHDB010000031.1 coordinate 4,746, forward strand.
CAGTTCCTGCAGGGAAAGTAAAGCTTACCGATCCGGTTACGCTATAATTTCCAATATCAATAGTAGCTACAGACGGATTATAGAGTTCAACAAATTCATAATCCGCGAAGATGTCTTTTGGATGATAATGAATCTCACTAATAATCAAATTATTGATCGAACCATAATTATAATGGTATGCACCCATATCTACTCTTGAACCGTCAGGATCCGGAAGATGGGCAGGATCTCCCTGATTGATGGCAGGCGATGCAGGTTGCAGCGTAAAATCCCCATTCACCGGATCCGTAAATTGCGGATCCCCGAATAAATTACCGGTCCCGGCAGGAAGTTGCGCATCAGAAAGAGAATAAGAAACCGTCAGAGTTGATCCGTCTCCCTGGTAGAAGTCATTGGCTACTGAAGAAGATAGAATGGAGTTAGACAGACTGAGAGAAGCATAACCTATTGAAGGATTATTGGAATAAGCCTGTAAGGCATAATTATTCCTGTAAAATGTCGACTGGTCAATCGTGACATTAGATGCTTCCTTGGCAGCTATTCCTTTAGCGCATTGATATACCACCAGATGATCAGCTATCAGGCTGGACCCCAAAACACTGACACCCTTATCCCCGGTGCCGGTGATTGTGAGCCATGAAGCGTTCACAAGAGTTTCAGGGAGCATATCCACCGCATCGTCAGTCACAAACCCGATGAGCGAATGGGTAATCCGGGCCGTAGAACCGTCAGACCCCTGGGCCTTGTATATATAGAATCCGTCATGTTCTTTGTCACCTGAGGTGGTTTGCGCTTCATTAGGAATAAACAGTATGGCCGAATTATCAAGACTAACATTTCCGTCATAAGATTCAATACCGGCGTCACACCTGGAGATTATCGTACCATCGAATTTTAGTACAGCATGTTGTCCATACACGGCTTTGCCGGAGTTATCTAAAAAGAAACAATTATTAAGTGTAATTTGCGCACCGCTTGAACTGATCACAGCTTGCGATTCAGAGTGTCCCAGATTAACGGACTTATCCCCTGCCCCACCCACGAAGAAGCAATTATTAAATTCTGATGCGCCTGCATATGATCCGAATTGAATACCTCCCCATTGAGAATCCCAGGAAAGCGGCATAAAAATAATCGGGTTTCCGGGTGTTCCCATGGCTTTAATGGCTCCCAGTACCTCAATGTTCGCATCTTCTGCAATCAGCACGCGGGTTCCCGGCATTATGGTGATTGTTCTCCCTATGCTAATTTCAAAATCCCGGTCAATAATCACATCTTTTTCTCCGGTCCATATTTCATCATACTCAATAGGATCAAAATTACATTTCATTGGCCTGAAGGAGGTGATTTTTACCCGGAGGGAATCATCCCATTGAGGAAGATTAAGCACAAAATCACCGTTTCCACTTACTTTGGTGGAAATACTGCCTACTCCCCTGACCAGGGCTACCTGATTGTGATCTAAAGCAGCTCCATCAGCCTGCAAAGAGACGGTTTCGTTCACCGCATCCGGATTGATTTGCTCACCGGCTTTTAATCTGACTACAACCGGAAGATAATCACCTGCTTTCATTTGCCGCATACTGATCATGTGGGTGGCACCTACTGCGTTAGGAGCACCCGGGCTCGGGCTGCTGAAATCCAAAATATTGGAAGCACCGTCAGGATAACGGCCTGTTGAATGTGTATTTTCCGTCGGGTCAAAAGTCACATTATCTATCCGGGTATAGGTCCCGTCCCAATTTAATCTCGAAAGAATCACAGGACCCTGGCTTTTTACCAAGGTATCAGGCAACAATAAAGGGGATGATGTCCCGGGGTTTTCAACAAACTTAAGTAGTACAAAGGATTTTGCTTGCACTTGGGTTTTATCCGGATGTGTCCTGTTGATTTGCCATTTCCCGGGATCAGCCGAATCGTCAGAAATAAAAAGGCCTCCGATATTAATTGACACATCAGTACCATTATAAATTTCAAGCCAGGAGTTATCAGTTGAAGTCTGCCCGATGGAATTCGCAGCAGCTCTGAAAGTCTCGTTAATCTTCAGCTTAGACCAGTCAGGTTGCAGGTTTTTCCGGCCCGGAGTACCTCCGTATATATAGGAAGGAAGCCAATTATCCGGATTACTATTATCCGAGTATGGATCTGTTAGTGAGAGTGAATATCCCAAACCATCAGCCTGGGCAGGCCATGGATCACTATCATTATAGGTGACTTCATCGTTTAGTTCTCCCCGTTGATTTATTAACTGGATGGATTCACCTTTATTGGAAAGTTTTCCGCTGCTTTTCCAGGCAAAAACGGGAACATCTAAATCTTTATAGGTAACCGGATCAGACACAACCAGTATCAATCCACCCGGGTCTACAATTATATTTTCAGGGAATACAAAATCAACTGCATTTGTTAATCTGTAATTACCCACATCCAACGTCTGACCGGAGGCATTAATCAACTCAATAAATTCATATTGTGATTCCAGTCCCTGAGACGCAGGGGGATGGTAATAAATCTCATTAATAACCAGCTTCCCCGCACCTCCCGGTATATAGGGGAATGCTCCGATATCGGCTACGGAGCCATCCGGGTCTCTCTCCATTTCAGGATCTCCGGTATCGATGGCAGGCGATCCGGCAGAAAGGGTGAAATCCCATTGTGACGGATCAGTCATCCCGATCGATCCGTATAAATTGGACTTACCCGGAAGGGCAGGATCAGAATCTGAAATACAGTGATTGAAATACCAGCTAGGATAACCATGGTCGTTATAATCTGTTGAATGATTCGCAAGAACACAGTTATGCAGTTCCCCACTGGAGTAGTTATAAGCCCACAAAGGAATATTACAATTATAAAAATCAGATTGATATATTTTAACATGAGAACCGAAACTGGGAGACACTCCCCTTTGATCTCTGGCAAAAACCGACCGGATCACGGTAACCTGAGATCCGTATCCGGTTGAGATTCCCTTATCATACATTCTGGATATCAAACAATTACTAATCTTTGAATAACTGCGCCAATGATCAATCCCGTCATCCTCGGTTTTATAAATAACACAATTATCCAGAATATGCGGTTTGGTAAAATCTTTCACCGACCAATAATAAACCGCATCAGCGTCGTCACCTGTGGTTGACCAGTCATTATCGGGTAATTCGATGAACCAGCTGTTTCGTGTTTCCGAAGTACAATACCTCAGCTCCATGCCGAGCCGGGACCTGGCAATCAGCAGATTATTAA
>JAGHDB010000096.1 GCA_021160155.1 Bacteroidales bacterium
CCTCCCAGGAGGTTCCTTTGGCAGTAAATGCAATTTTCATCTTTCTTAAATTATGAATTTAATTTTATCACCTGTTCCCATGTTTGAGTAAGCAGGCTTTTCAATTGATCCTGATTATATTCAATAATGGTTTCTCCCATGGTCATTGCCCTGGTAAACGATTCATCATACGGCAAACTACTGAGATGTGTAATTTTTTCACTTTCGAGAAATTGAATAATCTCCCGGGTTATATCCGGATTCAGATCATATTTATTGATAATACAACCGGCCCGGATATGGAATCTTTTCACAAGTTCATGCACCCGTTTCAGGTCATGGATACCTGACACGGTTGGCTCTGTGACCAGTACCACAAAATCAGCTCCCGAAATTGAAGATACCACCGGACAACCGACTCCGGGAGATCCATCCACAATAATCCATTCTTTTTGATTCTCTTCAGCGATCCGTTTGGCCTCGTTTTTTACTTTAGCCACCAATTTCCCCGAATTTTCGGAACCGATACCCAATCTGGCATGTACCAGCGTATTATCAACTTTTGTACGGGAAATAAACCACTCTCCGTCTTTTTGATTTTCCATATGGATGGCATCTGTCGGGCAAACCCTGACACAGTACCCACACCCTTCACAATTTAGCGGGTCCACTACATACCGGTCGTTGACAAGCGGAATAGCGTCAAACCGGCAAACGGCAGCACAAGCATCGCAATGCGTACATAATTCCTGATCTATCACCGCTATCTGACTGCTGTAAAAATCTTCAGCATGTGCGAAATCAGGTTGTAACAAAAGATGCATATCCGCAGCATCCACATCACAATCAGCTACCACCATCTCGTTGCCACCCAGAACAGCAAATGAAGCAGTGATCGAGGTTTTTCCGGTACCTCCCTTCCCTGAAATGATCACGATTTCTTTCATTGGAATACCTCTTTTTTTTGTTCCTGTATATAGCCCAGCAGGTGATCCAACTGTTCTTTGAATCCGGGTACTGCAGGATAGATCAATTCCCCTTTCGAATAGAGTTCGGCTATTTGTCTGCTGTTTGGGATTTTTGCCGCAATCGTGATCTTCTGTTCCATGCAGTAATCTGATACGGCTTCGTCACCCAAGCCATCCCTGTTGATCACCACCACAAAAGTTTTCCCTAATTCTTTCATGGTCTCTGCAGCCAGTTTCAGGTCATGTAATCCGAAAGGAGTAGGTTCGGTCACGAGAATAATCAGGTCGGCCGTTTTGGTTGCTTCGATAACCGGACAGGATGTTCCGGGAGGAGAATCAAAAATTTGCCAGACCTCCTCGGAGAAATGTTGTGCTACGTATTGTTTTGTTTTAGCAATCAGTGGAACAGCCTGTTCTTCACCGATATCCAGGCGACTCTCGACAAAAGACAACAGCCCGGTTTCAAAATGCCGGAGCTGTCCCATTTTTTGCGGCCTCATCGGCAGCGCAGCCGTTGGGCATAATTCAGAGCAGGCATAACAGGAATGACACAGTTCCGGAAAAACCATGATTTGTGTACCCAGCTGGATTACCGCATGATAGGCGCAAACCTCCTGACAAATCCCGCATAAGGTACATGGATGCTCCACCCATTCGGGTATCATTTTGAATTGATCCTCTCGAAAAATCTCTTTCCCCGATACGAAGAGTCCCGAATTGGGTTCTTCCACATCGAGATCTACCAGAACAACCTGTTGCTTTTCGGCAAGGTAACTCGCCAGATTAACGGAAAGGGTGGTCTTACCGGTCCCGCCCTTTCCGCTGGCAATAGCTATTTTCATTCTATTCAGGTACTATGACCCGAATCTCCGAGGTAAGCTGGATGGCTTTTTTATAAACTGCACTGACTCCGCAATAACGGTCTTCCGACAAGCTCACCGCTTTTTTGATTTTATCCATCGGAAGATCCCTACCGGTAAATTCGTAGATGACATGTATTTTATTATAATACTTCGGATGTTCATCGGTCAGTTCTGATTCTATTTTTACGTGAAAATCGTCAAATGTTACCCGCATTTTCTGAAGTATTGAAACTACATCCATCCCCGTACAACCGGCCAGAGAAACCAGCATCAGCGGTTTGGGTCTCGGACCCCTGTCTTCTCCACCTACCTGGTCTTCGGCATCAATAATTAATTCATGACCGTTTAAAACGGTCTTGAAAGACATCTTGTCATTCCATGCTACATCAATTGTCTCTTTTCCCATTTCAAAAACACTTTTTTGGCATTAATAATAACAAGGAAGCCGCTTCCCTGGTTCGCCGAAAATAGTGTTTTTTTACGATCTGCCTCTTTTTTGATCCAGGAGTTCCTCTCTGATCATCGTATGACCGCATTTCGGGCATTTCAGCGTAGTACATTTTACTCCCTGCTGATGTGGAACTTTCTCACCGCATTTGGCACATACGCAGTAGCCGCCGGTTCCAAAACTTCCTCCCTGATTACGGCCCTGTCCGCCACCGCGGCCCAAACCACGGCCACTACCTTGTCCCATGCCACGGCCTCCGCCTCCACCCATGCCGCGACCTCCGCCACCACCAAAGCCTGACATTCGATAACTTCCTGTACCGTTCATGATTTTAACATTTTAAATTACACTATGCTTCTTCATCTTTTGAACGCAACTTCTCTAAAGAAGCCAACCGGTCTTTTAAAATCCGGATCTCGTTCTCAATAAGCGTCTGATCGGATACCGGCGGTTCACTTTCGGAGTAATAAGGCCCATAGCCTCCTCTGAAACCATATCCCATCCCACGGCCATATCCAAATCCCCTGCCGTGACCCCATCCGTATCCTCTTCCGTAATAACTGTTGGGATTCATGTAACCCGGACGGTCATTCCCAACGCAATAACCCATCCGTCTTCCGGTCATCGGACCCATTCCGTCAGGTCCGGTTCTGTCTCCTCTTGGCATGATAACCTCCTTTTTGATTAAAATATTGGCCACAACATCTGCCGTGCCCGAATCCACCCGCCAGGTTAATCAGGCGGGTCGAATGACAAACCGGGCATTCGGCAACATTCTGGTTGATGTTAATTCTGAAAATATGTCCGCAATCACTACATCGTATTAAATTATTCCTGAAATGAATCTCTCCGCCTCCAATTGTCAGCCTTTTCCCCTCAATGATCATTTCGGCCACTTTTTTTCTGGCCGTTTCAATCAACCGCGTAAATGTAGGCCGTGAAATATCCATCTCCGCAGCTGCCTCCTCATGAGTCATCCCAATGAAGTCGGCCAGCCTGAAAGCCTCAAACTCATCCAGTCGCAGGGTAATGCCTTTAAGATAACGGCCAAACACTCCAACCGGCTTAAAATCAGAAAACAGCGGCGGTTCAAAAATACTCCTGTTTTTCCTTGGTCTCGACATACCATTCTGTTTTGAATACAAATATAATGAACATTTGTTCATAATGCAAATTCCATACCACAACCTGTACCATACATTTTCATATCTTTACCTGCCATTTTTACAGACTGTTTTATGGCATTCTATTTGTTATCGAAGTATCTGTATTTTTAAATTTGTTTCACATGTCTGTTACTGCCATTGTTTTCTTAACTCTTTTCGCCCTTTTTATCCTGTTTATCGTGATCAGTCAGAAACGGGTAAAAAACTCGCCGGCGTTAAAACCCAGTGATAAAATCCTGATTTTGAATCAGAAAAATTTTAAAACACAATTACGTAGCGGTAAGGTGCTGGTGGATTTTTGGGCGCCCTGGTGTGCCCCCTGCAAAATGATGGCTCCGATTCTGAATGAACTGGCCGAAGAGTTAGACGGACAAGTGAAAATAGCCAAACTGAATGTAGATCAGAATCAGGCAATTGCTGCCAAATATCAGGTCAGAAATATCCCTACAACCATTATCTTCGAAGACGGCAGGGAGATCAACCGTATTGTCGGTGTGAAACCTAAAAGCTATCTGTTGAAACAGTTGCGGAAATGAACACGCTACTGCTTCTCATACCCCTCTCTTGACAACAGGTGGTCCAGATTAGCCACGCCATACACGACCACAGCAGTTACGATTGCCGTATGTTCTTGGTATTCAGGAATACTTTTGTTATACAGATCGCGTTCGGTATGCCATATCTCACCGTAATTGAAATTATACCCTTTCGTATCAGCCGTACCGAACTGCAAAGTCGGAATACCGTTAATGGCAAAATAGGCATGGTCGGATCCTCCGGCACGTTTGGGTCTGGGTCTCGGTTCACGTTTGGTAAGTGTAAACGGAAAATCCGGATTGATACTGTTCAACGGTTTGCAAATCTTTTTAAAATCATCATACATTGCCTCCGGCACACTCAGGCTGTTGGCAACCGTTGGGCCTCCGTCACGGTTAAAATAATTTGAGATTTTCGGCCATTTATCCTCATTGCGCTCTACCCAGCTTTTTGAACCGTACAGTCCGAATTCTTCACCCGCCCAGCAGCAGACCAGGATGGTTCTTTTCGGCTTTCCGCCGGCTTTCATGATCAACCGTGCGGCTTCGATACCTGGAGTCACTCCCGAACCGTCATCCACGCCACCTGTACCCACATCAAATGCATCCAGATGGCCCCCCATCATCACATATTCATCCGGATATTTTGTACCCCGGATGATACCTATCACATTATGGTACTTTACCGGTCCCATTTTGAAATGGTTGCGAATGTCAAACTCCAGTAAAAAATAGCGACGTTCTTTGACCATTTGCTCAATAATCCGGTATTGATGCTCATCCAGTTTGATATCCGGAACGGTAGGCAAATTTTCAAAGGTCATGTTGTGAACATTTTTCCGGTCATATAATACCCGGATCGGCACCGGTGATGACTGGATGATCCCCAGGATACCGGCCTCTTTCATCTGCTTATAGAAAAGAGCGGGCTCATCTTTCAGCGGGATCAGTTTTTTTTGCGCTCCTCCCCGGTTCCGCCGGTTTTCCATCATGATCTCCCGGTTTTTGGCAGCGATTTCGATATTCTCTGCAATTTTTTGGGCTCTTCGGGCATCAGCCTCTTCAGACCAGTCGATAGGCCAGCCCCGGTTGGTACCGGTGATCAATACCCAGGCACCTTTCAGCTTTTTCTTCATCCGGTCGAATTCAGCCTGGGATTTCGGCTCCATCAACACTTCACCCCGTTGCACTCCTTTGGTACCGGCCGTATAAGACGGTGTGGCAAAATGAAGCTGCATCCCGTTATCACTCAGCATCCGGCCAAACCACGGACCCCGGTTGAAACCTACCGGCAACTCACCCACCTCATCCATATCCACCTCCATACCCCATGATTTAAATTGCGAAGCCACCCATTGTGCGGCGTTCTCGTACGCATCCGAACCGATCAGCCGGCCGCCAAAGCGGTTACAGAGCACATCGAGATGATCCATTACATGATTATCTGTCCGGCCGATCTGAATAATTTTTTCAATTACCTTTTTGTCCTGAGCATTTACGCTGCCTGTTGAAAACAGCAAAACTCCGGTTAACAGAAGAAACAGTAACTTTTTCATGGTTATAATAAGTTTAGAACTATTTCGCAAGATAAAAATTGATCCTGAAACAGCTTTCCTCCAAAAAGATGTTGCACAACAAGGTTACTCTTTCCCTTCATTTTCATCAGAAATTATTAATCGCCTATTCCATACAACCCGGTTCCGTTTTATACGACGTGAACATTTCTCAAAGATTTCATTACTTTACCACGCAACAATGAAAAACATCATGAAAAATCTGATCGCCAACCGGTCCGGCCGGATCTTTTTACCGGTTATCCTTCTGTTGATAACGGCTGCTGCAAGCCGTTCACAATCCACTGTAAAACAACTGACTGCAGCAGATTATGCCCATGCCGAACATTTTCTCGCCCAATATACCCATCCGTTGGTTTTCAACACGCGGATAACTCCCTTTTGGGTGGATGAAGATCATTTCTGGTACCGGAGTAATACGCCCCGCGGTGTACAGTATTTTATGGTGAATGCCAAAAAAGGGACCCGCAAAGAGATCACCTACGACCAGGTTCCCAAATCCCCTAAAAAAACTCCGGTACCGCAATACGCTGTTATTTCACCCGACGGATTAAAGGCGGCTTTTATCCGGGAGTATAATCTTTGGGTACGCAATCTAAAAACCGGTGAAGAAACCCAACTCACTACCGACGGGGTGAAAGACTACGGATATGCCACCAATAATGCGGGATGGACCAAAAGCAAACGACCGGTACTGCTCTGGTCGCCCGACTCGAAAAAAATTGTCACATTCCAGCACGACGCACGGGGCGTGGGAAAACTCTACCTGGTATCTACAAAGGTGGGACATCCGGATCTCAAAGCATGGAAATGCCCCCTCCCGGGCGACAGCCTCATTTTCAGGATCCGCAGAGTAATAATCTTTTTAAACGGACCACGTGTGGTATCACTAAAAATGAGTCCCGATCCCCACAGGGGGACTATCGCCGATCATATTACCACGCGCAGAGGAAATTTAGGCGACGCACAGTGGAGTCCCGACGGTTCCACACTGGCTTTTGTCTCCTCGTCACGGGATCATAAAACCGCCACCCTGCGGATTGCCAACCCCGAAACC
>JAGHDB010000331.1 GCA_021160155.1 Bacteroidales bacterium
CGCATATGTAACTTCAATATACTTAACACTCAGATTATATTTATTTTTTATAAGAGTGATTGGAGCAAGGCTGGCGACATGTTCCTGATTTGTCGTGATAATTTCATCTCCCGGCTGCCAATTGATTCCCCACAATATCAGGTTCATTCCTTCAGTTGCCGTATGTGTAAGGGCCACCTCCTCGTAGTCCGCGTTAATATATTCAGCAAGTAATGAGCGGGTTTCATCCATATCTTTATACAATTCAGAAAGGAATGGCAGGTACCTTCCCTCCAGAAATTCTTTTTCTGATTCCTTTTTCATTATTTCAGCCGTTGCCCGGCACAGAGGGCCGTTAGTTCCGGTATTCAGATAATGGCAGTTCTTTACAGCGGGAAGTGCTTCTCTGATCAGATCTATTTTTTCTTTTTCCATTGTTAATCCTTTAAATCAAGTTGATTATCATTTTCACAGCCACGGCTATCAGGATAAAGCCCAGTATTTTTTTTATTATTTCAGGTTTTAATTTATCGGTCATCAACCATGAACCTATTATTGCTCCAAGAATTGCCGCTCCAGCAGTAACAGATACGAACACGATGTCCAGAGTACCAACTTCAAGATGGCTGATAAATGCAGAAAATGACGAGAAAATTACGATAAGCGCCGTTGTAGCAACCGCTTCTTTTGGTTTTATTCCCAATGCAATCAGTATTGGAAGAACTATATTGCCGCCCCCTACACCAATCAGGCCGCTGATAAAACCTACTGCCAGCCCTGCAAAACTGCTGATTAAAGCGCTCTTGAGTGTCAGTTCGGGTGCAGAATCAGATTGGACTTGTTTTGTTTTATAGAAAAAAATCATTGCAGATGCAAATAGGAGAAACAGAATAAAACAGAGTCTCAGGAAAGTATTATTTATTCTGTAACTCAGCAATGCTCCGACAGGGGCTCCAATACAACTTGTTATGATGAACGGAATTGAAATTTTCCAGAGTATGAGTTTTTTTCTCCCATAACGGAAAGAAGCAAAAATCATTGCCAGGGCGTTGAGAAGCAGGGCAACAGCCATCGCTTCATGAAGTTCTACTCCCAGGGCTGTAAATACAGGAATCAGGATAAATGCCGCACCAACTCCGGCAATTGTGAGAATTGTTGTTATAGGGAGAGTGAGTACACCAGCTAAGATATACAACATGTATTAATCCCGAAAAAACAAACTTGCATGATGAAGGCTACTATGATAGTATTTAAATGTCAATATTCGAAGATACGAAATAAAATGAAAACGTATAAACGAATATAAGAGTGAATCTTTTTTGAGGAGAGGAATATGGAAAAGAATTCAGAGAGACTTGAATTCAGGATGGGTATGTTCGGTGCCTTCTTACCGCTGATAACACTGCTCGGTGTTATTCTTGCCCTTGTGCTCACCGGCTGGGTACATACGAAAACCCTGTGGGTTGCCTGCCTGGCGGCAATATTCGTTGCGATTGTTCTTGCAAAGAAACCTTCTGAAGCATCAGAAGCTCTTCTTGTTGGAATGTCCAGGAAAATGGTTGCTGTTATGGCAATGGCATGGATACTTGCAGGTATCATGGGGAAACTGCTGCAGTCATCCGGATTGGTAGACAGCCTGGTGTGGCTTGGAGTTAATGTCGGCGTTACCGGAGCATTCCTGCCGTTAATCACCTTCATTGTTGCAGCCCTTTTCTCTACAGCTACCGGTACTTCCGGCGGCAGTATTGCAGCAATCGGCCCATTGATGCTTCCTGTTGGTGTCGGCCTTGGTGCCAGCCCTCTGGTAATGATCGGAGCCCTGGTGAGTGGTGCATTTTTCGGCGATAATATCGCTCCGATATCTGATACTACGATTGCATCAGCCTATACCCAGGGTGCTGAGATAAAAACTGTTGTTCAGAGTCGATTGAAATATGCCTTTGTCGCTGCGGGATTCTCAATTATCATGTTTATCATTTTTGGAATTACCATGAAGTCAGACTCTTCTACAGCCATTGCTCTGGCCCGTGAAGTATCTCCCAAAGGCCTGATAATGCTCATCGTTCCAGCGGTACTGATATTTGTAATGTACAGAGGCGTGCATCTGGTTACCGCTTTGATTACAACCAATGCTTTCGGTATCTTACTGGGGCTGGTAACCGGATTGTTAAAGGGGAAACAGATTCTTTTTGCTGATGTAGCGGCAAAAAAATTCGGAGGAATCCTTTACAGCGGAATTGCCGGAATGCTTCCGATTATTATGTTCACAATGCTTCTTCTCGGTTTGGTTGGAATATTTGAAAAAGCAGGACTCTTCCAGCTTATTCTTGAAAAGGTTTCACCTATCACCAGGAAGGTCCGAAATGCTGAGCTGACGATATTTGTCCTGACGATCGTGGGCAATATAATTACAGCCGGATCTGCCCGGTCGATAGTTGCAATCGGTCCTTTAGCTAAAGATATCGGCGACAGTCACAATCTGGCACCGAAAAGAAATGCCAATATTATGGATGCTCTGGCTACCGGAACGATTATGTTTGTACCGTATAATCCCGGAGTTATGCTCACCCTCGGTATTGCCATCAGTACGGGTATTGTTTCAGAGAACTTCAATATCATACAGGCCATGCCGTTTTTCTTCCACGGGATGGGACTCTTTATTGTTATGCTTGTGGCAATCCTGACAGGTTGGGGGCGCGAGTATAAAGACACAACAGCAATTGCTGAAGAAAAAGCGATTACCGGGGAGTAAAAACAGTCAATTAATCTACAGGGGCTGTCCGGTTACGGGCGGCCTCTTTTTCAGAACACCCTGGTAAGGTCTCAGCATTAAATCCTTCATATTTTTTACGAACCATCGCCTGATCGGTGGGATGGTTGCAAGAATTCCCAAGAACCTGAACATAAACAGCCGAAGGGGCTGTTTATGAGGAAGGGTTTTGTAGATGCCGCTTTTCCGGTAGTACCGGTAATCAGCAGAAAACACAATACTCAGCTTCATATAGATTTCATCCCGGAACAAGTTGAGCCCAGCAACACCGAGAAATGTTGCCGGCCGGAGGTAGTTCTTTTCAAGGGCCAGGATAACC
>JAGHDB010000173.1 GCA_021160155.1 Bacteroidales bacterium
AATAGACTACTTAATCAGCCATCCCGTATCTACAAACAGATAAGTCAATGGATGTACATCAATACCGCGAACATCTTGGCTTAAGGCCATGTAATGGTTTTTGAAGTATGGAATAATTGTAACAGAAGCTTCACTGACCATTTCCATTGCTTTCCAGTAAAGGTCTCTTCTCTTCTCAAAATTTGCTTCACCCTGTGCCTGTTCAAGTACTTTATCAAGTGCCGGATCACTGTAATGTGACTCATTCTTTCCACCATCTGAGTGGTAGTAAGGCATTATACAGGCACTGACAGTCTGTCTTCCACCCCAGTTACTGGTCATCAGGGGTTCCTTGAACTCTATGTCAGCCCAGTAACGACTGATATCCACTACCTCAATGTCAATCACAATTCCTGCTCCCTTAGCCATCTGCTTAAAGGCCACGGCAAGCTCCATCATTCCCGGTCTGCCGGGACTGGTATACATCTTAAAATGTGTCCCCGGGGCAACACCTGCTTCGGCAAGAAGTTTCTTTGCCAGTTCTATATCCTGGGTTTTTTGTTTTTCGTTGGGATTACCATACATATGAAAAGGTGGAATAGGCTGGTCGTTACCAACTATTCCATAACCGCTTAAGGCAATCTGCAATGCGGCATTTCGATATATAATATAGGAGAAAGCCTGACGAATTTTTTCGTTTCGAAATATTCTTCGTTCTTTTGTATCCTGCCCATCATAGATTACCGGGTCAAGATTCAAAACAATAGGTTGATACCCTAATGTGGGTGTACCCTGGATTACAATCTTCTTATCCAGTAAGGCCTGGCTAAGTAGATCATAACTTACCCTGTAGACCAGATCTATATCTCCACTCTTAAGAGCTGCCAGTTGTGACATGTTCTCTTTAATGGGAACAATTCGGTACTCGTCAATATAGGGGAGTGGCTTCCCATCTTCCCCATCCAGAAAATAGTTGTCATTTCTTTCCAGTACAGTAACTCCACTGGGATCCCATTTTTTTAGTTTAAAGGGTCCAGAACCTATAGGATTGGTATCTATCTCGCCAACATTTTCCTTTGCAACTATCCTGGGATAAACACCACCAAGATCTACAGGCAAATCCAGATAGGTCTTGGTAAGATTAATTACAACAGTAAATTTATCTTTTACATCTATAGTGGATATGGGCCCAATTGAATTATAGCCTCTGGGACTTACTTCTTTATCAAGAACACGCTCCAAACTAAACTTTACATCTTCTGCTGTTACCTGTCGTCCATTAGTAAAATATGCATTCTGATTGATATAAAAAGTCCATGTCTTTGCATCGGCTGAATGTTCCCAACTATCTGCAAGTTCCGGTTCAGCGCCGAAGTCACTGGTAATTCGCGTAAGTGCATTAAAAATGTGGAAGGTTGCATTGTAGGCCACCTCACTTTTTACCTTATGAGGATCAAGCTGCATGACAGGACTTGCTACTGCCACAGAGATCGTTCCACCCCTTCTAACTCCACCTTCAACAACAGCTGCTCCTGCAGATGAAGGTTCATTCTGCCCACCTGCAAACAGTGCAGGTCCGGCAGTCAGTAATATCACTCCCAGAAGGAGGACAATTACCAATCTTTTTCCTGGTATCTTCATAACACTCTCCTTTGTATATTTGACTATAGGAAGTTTCCTCTAAGAGGCTCCCTCCTTAATCTTATCTTTTATCTACCTGAATTTTCTATTCAACATCTGGATGATGATAGGCAACTAGCCTGTCAATTTCCTTTATTGTTTTTTCCGGCAAGGCAACGGGCTTATGATTATTAAATATCTTTTTTGCCTCTTCATTCAGTATTACAGAAAGATCCTTCTTACCCTCATCTTCCCAGGTTGAATAACGATTCACACTTAGGAAGCGTGGAAACCATAAGGTTTTTCTAAAATTTTCTACAGTATGCTTTTCCCAAAGAAAGTTACTTCCATCCATTACCTTTTCCACAACATCAAAAGCAACTGTCCCGTCGTTAAAATCCAGAGGACGAAGGAGATACTCCACAGAACTGATAATTTCATCGGCAAACAGTATTGACTCAAAAGAAGAGGTAGAACCATACTCGAGATAACCGCAGTCATGTATTATATTACATCCGTTCTTTGTTGCCATGTAAATAGACATTGCAGATTCAAACCCTGCCTGGGCATCAAGTACTTTTGAATCTGATGCTCCTGCGATACAGAAAAAAGGAAGTTTATAATAATGGGCCATATCTGCCAAAGCTTGATTAAGAACGTTCAATTCAGGAGCTCCGTACCGGAAAATATTTGTGCGCATATCCATTACTGTAGCATCTCCACCGAAAATAAACTTTGAACCTTCTTTCTTTTTCTGAAATATAACCAGACCGGCCAAAGATTCAGCTACAGTCTGGACAAGTATACCCTCAAGAGTAACAGGAGCTGAAGCCCCCAGCATAGGACTGCTGATATAGATAAAAGGGACATCATACTCACAGCAGACCAAACCCTTATCTACACCCATTTCGGTATGAAGCAGAGGAGCCAGAGGTTCAGTGTACAAAATTAATGGAGGTTTACTTTTAAGTTTATCCACACCCCCTACAGATGCTGCAGCCATCTCTATCATGGTATTCATATCATTTCGTCCATGACCGGTGACAATTATTGGTTTTGTTGTATTTTTTATCATAGCATCATATTGATGTACAAAATTACCACCCCTTGGACTGTCATTGGCAATGCCGAAGGACATAACAAAATCTATATTGGGAAGAGCATCGCTAAATTTAGCAAGTCGGGACACATCATCCTTTAAACAGGATCGTCGTTCACCAGTATCAAGATCAATAGTAGTAGGACAGTCCGATCCAGTACCATAGTTACAGGAACCATCTTTTAATTCCATAGCAAGCTCACCATCACGGTTAAAAACTTCTATTTTATCCGGAGCTGTTTCCAAAGCCTCCATAACCAATTTCCTGGGCATCTTTATTTTATCAGGGTTTGAAACATCACACCCGGCGCGACTTAATATACCCAAAGCCTCTTCGCTCTGTACTCGGCACCCTATCTCTTCCATCATCCTGAGGGCATACTCATTTACCTGTTTTATCTGTTCAGTCGACAAAATTTGGTTGGTTATTTGTTTTCCCAGCGTTATTGACATTTTCTTTCTCCTAAGTCTCCAGCCATAAGAGCTATAAGACATTTTGCTTAGAGCAATTGCCTCTCTCTAACTTTGATTAGTATGTACCCATATTATGCTTATGTC
>JAGHDB010000232.1 GCA_021160155.1 Bacteroidales bacterium
ATCCAACATCCAATATCTAACATCCAACATCCAACATCCAATGAAAAAACCTGTAAGATTGGTAATCAGCGCAATAATCACACTTGTTGCCTTATCGTCGTGTCAAAAAATTGTTGACCTGATCAGAAACACATCTGATAAGGCCGGCTTTACAAAACTTATATCGGTGAAGGTAGGTCCGGAGGGTAATTTCATTGATCTCGACAGCATCCAGATCAATATTCCGGGTGGCGCATTGAATAAAGAAATCAAGCTGAAGGTCTATGCCAAAAGTCAGCAGGATGTGATGTCGGAGTATGCCCTGACATCCACTTATTTTATTGAAAACCTGCCTGAAACAGTGAATCAGCCTCTTGAGATCCGGTTGAAATTCCAGGCGGACATTGAGGGCGATACATTAGTGGCTGTCGGTGAAAAAGGAATAGCAAAGAGTATGAATAATGCCGAAGTGTTTGCTTTTCAGTCGGAACCCGCTGTTGTGGATAACGGATATCTCGTATATGAATTATCCAACGGAGGAGGAGAACCATTGAAAAGCGGAGGAAATCCTTTGTTTGATATCATTAATAACCAGATTCAGATACTGGGATTGAACCGGTATATGGTACAAACCAGCAACAACGGCCATTTTCAGCTTGCCGGTCCGAAAACAATGGCATCAAAAAGCACCAAACTGGCCGGATTCTTTGAGACAGCGTATGATACTTGTGCCCATATGGGATTTACACTGAATGCCCGCAGCTGGCCGGTAAAAGTGTTTTTCAAGCCCTTTAACGATCCGACCTGGTGCGGGTACTATGCATCGTATTTACCGGGTTCAATTACGGATGAGTCACTCAAACAATTGTTTAACAAAGGAAGATTTGCCATCAATACCGAACTCGCGAATGACGAGGCCGAATTGCGTGTAACGGCGGGACATGAATTTCTGCATCTGGTACAAAACCTGTATGAGTTTTCGGATCCCGATGTCATGAAATCCCAGATATGGCTGGAGGAAGCCTGTGCCGTTTGGATAGAATCGAAATATTCAAACCGGAATAATTATGTTTCTTCATCGATTAACGGTAATGAAAAAGCGCCGTTTAACCAATGGCAAACAGCTAGTGACAAACATGGGTACGGTATGTCGGTAGTAATTAAAGATATTGCCGGTCACTATGGAAATCAGGCAATTGTGAAAATTCATGAAGCGGTCAGGGATGGCACGCTCCCTATGAATGCCACCGATCCGCTGGATGCAATATTCAGCGTGATCAACGAACCGGTCGCAGTATTTCATCACGCGGTTTTAGGGGATTATCTTTTGGGGAAATATTATCAGAAAGAGGTCATAAAAAGGGTTTGGCAAAACCAGGGTTTCATGTCGGTATGGAACATCAATTCTGATCAGGACACGGTTTTCACCCAGACATGGAGCGCTCCGGATATGAGCGGCAAACTTTTCTATTGTTCGCTGAAAAATCCCAATCCGGATCCCGGGGCCTCAATGACTATTACGGTGGATGATCCGGTGAATTGCGGTATCTGGGCAGGTAAATATAAAAGTACCACCGGAATGATCCGGTTAGGGGAGATTTTTCCGGATAACGGGGGCACACTCACACTGCCGCAAATCAAAGACGTACAGGATGATCAATCGGATATCATCGTGATGATAACCAACAGCAAACACAATACGCATTATGACGGATCCCATGACATTACCGTGACGATGTCGCTGAAAGCCGACTCAGTGCCCGGATCACCGCCCCGGTTATTAATGCCTGAAGATTTCACGTTGGGCTATTTCCAGTATTTGTATTATACAACTACGTTAGACGGACCGCATGATACGCTCTTCTTTTACAAACTGGATGATCCCGGTGCCAAAGCACAGGCCTATGAACAATGGCCGGACGGTAGTTGGTTGCAGACTTTTATTTTGGGAGGATCATTGTTTGACTCGCTCTTTTTTAACGGACAATCATTGGCGGTATTTCAGCATGTTCAACCGGGAGATGATTTACCGTTGATCGTGAGAGTTGAAAATGATTACGGAACGGATATTGACACCACCGTTATTCATATCGGCGGTGCATTGGAAGGGATCCGGGTGATTGATTCGGCGGCGCTGTGGTACCAGTTATACTCCAGTACGTGGACTTGCTACCCCCCTTCGGATATCCACCTGACATTCGGGACAAAGTCCCTCTCGGGAAGTTATTCAGACGCAGAGTATTATGATATAAACAGTTGGGGCGATACCCTGGCGAAAAACTCGGTCCAAACTTCGTTCTCACTGAGTATCAATGATGCCAGCTCATCAGGGAGCGGACATGTATCTTATACTCGTAAAGAATATACCAATAACGGAGTAGCCAAAGAACCATACCGGGATACTCATCTGGATGTGAACATGACATTCGGTTCGACTTACACCGCGGGATTGGGTTACAATAAAAAAGGCCCCTCCTCCTTCAGTATCACTCTGGTTAACTCATCGGCATCAACAAATGAAACCCGCACCTGGCATTTTTGGAATAAACCCGACAGTACCAATCAGAAAACATTCAGCGATACCGGTCCGGTCTCTTTTGAGTTTTACGGGTATTTATCAAACAAGTAATTTTCACCGAAAAACCCTGCAACCCTA
>JAGHDB010000029.1 GCA_021160155.1 Bacteroidales bacterium
GAACTTGAGATTATCCGGCAATCAGCCGTTAAACTTCTGCAACAGATTCCCGATCAATATAAGAGGTTAAAGTATCTGAATGAAACACTTTGGGAAATTGAAGACCGATTACGGGAGATGGAAGCCGGGCAGCAGTTCGGTCGGGAATTTATTGAAAAGGCCCGTATGGTTTACCGCTATAATGATCAACGGGCGTCGATCAAGAAAGAGATCAACCGGATCACCGGTTCTAAGTTGACAGAAGAAAAATCATACAAGGGGATATAATTTGAAAACCTGTCTGATCATTAGGCTTTCTTCATTTGGGGATGTACTCCTCACGCTTCCCGTATTATCATATCTTTCCCGGGAGGAAGTACCGGTAAAACCGGTATTAGTAACCAAATCGCAGTTTCTTCCCTGGTTTGCCCATTTGGATGGTATTCTGGTTTACGGTGTTAAGGAGACGCGTCGTTTTCGTGGTATAGGCGGATTATTCAGGTTGGCTCGTGAGTTAATATCCAAATTCGATCCGGATATTGTAATAGATCTTCACCAGGTGATCCGCACCCGGATTCTTAACAATTATTTTCTTCTGGCAGGTATCCCGGTTTATCGCATCATCAAAGGTCGAAGAGAGAAAAAAAGATATCTCAACAGAAAGGAAGTTAAAAAGTTACCTCATACAGTTGATCGTTATATCGACACATTCAGGAGAGCCGGTATTGAAATTGACCCGGTAGTTCTTCCCTTTCATCCGTTTTACAAGAGGGTACTTCCCATTAAAAATGAGGGTAGGCCGTACCGGATCGGCTTTGCTCCGTTCGCCAGGCATAAAGCAAAAGTATGGCCCATGAACCAAGCTGCTCAGTTGATTGAACGAATGAGTCATGAATTACATGCTGAAATATTTCTTTTCGGGGGTATAGAAGATCGGTCTATGGCCTCACAATTACCTGATGGAAAAGGAATTATCTCATTAGTTGGTCAAAATAATCCCGGGGCAGAATTGTTAAAAATTGCCGATCTGGATATAATGATCACTATGGATTCCGGCAATATGCATTTGGCTTCATTAATGGGAGTACCCACTATTTCTATATGGGGGGGTACACATCCTGATTTAGGATTCAGGCCTTATAATCAACCGGATGAATACCTGATACAGGCACCAGACGGAACCGTTGAATGCCGGCCCTGTTCTGTTTTCGGAAACCGGCCCTGTACGAGAAAAGAGTCGCCATACGAATGTCTGACCATAATAGATTCTGACCGGGTATATGAAAAAGTCAGGCAAATTTTGCATAAATAACAAAGTTGTGCGTATGTCTGTAAATTCTATGATTAATATAACTTTGTATAAACTGATAATTAAAACTTTAAATAATGCCTCGAATACTTCTTTCAGTTATCCTCTGCGGCATACTATCACTTACTTCCGTCAGGGCTCAGACCATAGCGGTTTTTCAATGTCCTATTGAACTTGAATTAACTAATGATCAAGGGGATATGGCAGCCGTTGATTATTTAAGAAACTATGGCACAAAAGGTAAAACAAGAGCGCTTGAATTTCTTCATAAGATCATGCCGGATTTCATCAAAAATCAATTTTCCAAAGCAGGATATCTTTTACTGCCATTAGACACGCTTGCCGGTATTAAAAGTAACAACTACGGTTGTCCGGCTCTGTCTCTACGCAAAGCTGTGGGTAGTCGGGTTGCCGATCAGTACGCAAGAATCTCATTTAAAGATATTGGAATGCTTGAACAGGGTGTTAACCAGACAGATCCGTTCAGCAGACAAAAGAAGATCGTTAAATTACGTTGTCGTATTCAGTTATATGATTCCAGTCGTAAATTAGTAAAACAAGCTGAAGCCATTTTTCAATCCGGTGACCCGGTAGCTCATCCCGAAATTATCGGGGTTAATCTGCATGATTACATAGGAGACCGGTGGATGCAGGAATTAAAAATATACGAGATATGCTGCAAGATGTCTCTTATCAGAGCACTTGACAAACTACGGTAGATTTTACTATTGACTTTTGGGTAGAGGGAGTAATTAATTTGTTTAGGCGTTTATTTGTTTATACGTTTATTTGTTTATACGTTTATTCTGTAAGTTAGTACAGAAAATCCAGTCCGATATACAGCCCTGATTTCCCGTCTCTTTTATCAGCTGCCAGTCCGTAATCAACGGCAATAATAAAATTATCACCCCATGCGATGTGCAGTCCGGCTCCATACCCCAGATGCCAGCTATCGGTATCACCTTGCAGCATTTCAGGTACCATATCAACCGGATAGGGTTTAGTCACTCTCGCAGCATCCAGGAAAGGAGAAAGTGCCAGATACCAGCGGTCGCCCAGAAAATTAAAATAGAGGAATCTCCATCTGAATTCAAAATTACCCATCACGGCACCTTCTGCCAGTATCCGGTCGCGTAAAATTCCTCTTAATGTTTTTGAACCGCCCAGTCCTTCAACATTATTAAACGACGAGTGTCTCCAATTCAGCATATACCAGGGTTGATGGCCGGTTAATGTTGTCTGGTAGTTTAACCGGTAAGCAAAAGTCAGACGTTCTTTAATCAAAGTAAAATATTGCCGGTGTGTAATTACCAGCACAGAATAGGGAGAATCATTCCATAAAAATCCCGGTGCTGCAATTAAAAGAGCTTCGGTCCAGATACCATGGTAAGGATTAGGTTCATTATCCCTGGTATCGGCTACCAATCCGAGTTTCAGAAATGTGGATGTTCCTCCGGTTGCCTGGTTGGTAGGTATTACGCCCCATTTTACATAATTTTCATATAATCCGTCCACATCAGGGATTTTATCCGCTTCATCCTTTCCCTTATTGAGTTTTTTCAGGTCAACGGATCCCATAGTCAGGTTATAATGGGCCACTCCTGCCAGCCAGCGTAATTTTCGACCTATCACAGGCCCTTGAAAATCAGCCATCAGGCGTAATGAACGACGGTCCATCCGGTAATACATCCTTGAAATGGTATCCACAATCAGGGGATCATAAAGTGCCTGAAACCCGTTGAAGCCGTAAAAATCCATAGCCTGTTCGGTTTCCAATCGGGCAAGTGCCGTAACCCGTACTCCCGGGATCAGATATTCGGAATCGTATTTCAATTGTTTCAGGTCACTTCCTTTGGTCGTATGCGACCATTCGAGATAAAGTGAATGCTTGTACCAGGGTTTATCCAGATCTCCTCTGAAATAAAGATTAGTTAATGCACCATACCGGAAGCCCAGGTCAGAATCATAGGCGATAGCAGGCAGTGCACCGAAATCAATTCTGGGATGTTTAGATTGCGCATTGACAGATGAAAATGCCATGCCAATCATAGCAACAGCCATAAAAAAGTATTTTCTTTTCATAGAGTTTTAGGTTTGATAGCAGCGTAAAGTAAGTGATTTTTGCCATTTATCCCAATGGTTTTATACCTTTGGTCATCAAACATAAAAACTCATGAACGGAATTATCTGGGATGTAGATCCTGTATTACTTCACATCGGAAACTGGGCTATTCGCTGGTATGGATTGCTATTTGCGCTCGGATTTGTTTTTGGGATCATCATTATCACCAAAATGTTCAAACATGAAGGTGTAAACAAAGACTGGGTTGACAGTCTTTTTCTATATGTGGTAATCGGAACGGTGATCGGTGCCCGTTTAGGGCATGTGTTTTTTTATGACTGGGCCTATTACAAAGAGCATCTGAATGAGATCTGGAAGATTTGGCACGGGGGATTAGCCAGTCACGGAGGCGCCATTGGAATCACACTTGTATTATGGTTATGGTCACGAAAATACAGCAAGCGTTCTATTCTTTGGATCCTTGACCGGGTAGTGGTTCCCACTGCTCTGGGCGGTGCTTTTATCCGCACCGGTAATTTGATGAACTCTGAAATCATCGGTGCTCCTTCACACCTTCCCTGGGCGTTTACTTTTGTTCAGGTCGATCAGATTCCGCGACATCCTTCTCAGGTTTATGAAGCCCTTGCGTATCTCATTATTTTCGGTATTCTGATGTACCTTTATTGGAAAACCGACCTGAAAGACCGGCCGGGTCGCCTGTTTGGATGGTTCATGTTGTTGGTATTCGGTTTTCGTTTCTTTGTTGAATTCGTTAAGGCCAACCAGGTAGCTTTTGAATCTCACATGATTCTGAACATGGGTCAATGGTTATCCATCCCGATGGTTCTGGTCGGATTGTTCTTCATTCTTTGGAAACCCCGTCAGAAGAAAGTGCCTGACAAAGAGTCTTAGTACGTTATTTCTTCTTACTCTCCCGCATAGGATTTGGCCTACCCTGCCTGTTACCCGGTCCCCGGGACTTATATATCTGGAATCGTGTGAGTTCTGTTTTCGGAGGCCAGTAATTATTATTCCGGTCTGTATCTGCTGTTTCTAAGCAGGGATCCAGTTCAAATTGTGTTACCTCCTTTTCAGTAATAAAAAGCCTGGTCACCTGTTCTGTATTCTTTTGCCAGATTTGTGCCGGTATTCTTTCAACCCGCTGCTGACCATCGGTAAAAGTCATCTTCAGAATAACAGGCATGACCAATCCACCCACATTATTAAATGTGATTTCATAAAAGTGCGGGTGTTTCTTAATCAAGGCTTTTTCTTCATTTGTAAGAGATTGCATGAACCGTTGATAAGCCTTTTTATCCTTGTCGGTCACCCGGTACTTATCATAGCTGTTATAAAAATCTTTAAGTTCGTCATTACGTTGTGTGGCAGCCACAAATCCGGCTTTACGCATTCTGGTAAAATAGACATATTCAGGTTGCGCAGCATCAGTTTGTTTGTTTTCAGCCGCAACAACTTCAGGATCCGGATCTCCGGCCAGATAATGTTTCACCTGAGTAATCCCGATATCCACATGGTCCGTTGAGAAGAACCAACCCCGCCAGAACCAATCCAGATCCACTGCAGAGGCATCCTCCATCGTTCTGAAAAAATCCGCCGGTGTGGGATGCTTGAACATCCATCTTTGGGCGTATTGTTTAAATGCAAACTCAAACAGTTCAGGACCCATCACAGTCTCTCTGAGAATATTGAGAGCCGTAGCCGGTTTACTGTAAGCATTAGAGCCAAATTGAATCAGAGATTCAGAATTGGTCATAATGGGCACCATATTGACTTTGTCACTACGCATGTAATAGACGATATTCTTAGGTTCGCCCTTCCAGTTCGGCCAGTTCTCATCCCATTCCCGTTCTGCAATTCCCTGTAAAAAAGTATTCATACCTTCATCCATCCAGGTCCACTGCCTTTCATCGGAGTTGACGATCATGGGAAAGAAATTATGCCCTACTTCATGAATGATTACACTGATCATTCCATATTTTGTTTCCTCAGAATAGGTACCATCCGGTTCGGGTCTTCCCCCGTTAAAACAGATCATGGGATACTCCATTCCGATCCGGGCTGTATGCACCGAGATTGCTTTCGGGTACGGAAACGGAAAGGTATATTTTGAGTAAGTCTTCATGGTATGAGCCACTACGCGGGTAGAATACTGGCCCCAAAGCGGATTTCCTTCTTTTGGATAATAAGACATGGCCATGGCAATACGATCTCCAAATTTTACGCCCATGGCATCCCAAATGAATTTACGGGATGAAGCAAAGGCAAAATCACGGACATGCTGCGCTTTAAAATGCCAGGTTTTGGTTGCAGTAGCTTTATATTTCTCAGCATTTTCAGCCTCCTGTTGTGTAACGATTAAAACGGGCTTGTCAGCAGTTCTTGCCTTTTGCAGGCGGGTGCGTTGTTCTGCAGTTAAAACTTTCTGAGGATTTTGCAGCACACCGGTGGCACCCAGAATATGGTCAGCCGGAGTGGTAATTCTCACATCGAAATTACCGAAGGTCAGGGTAAACTCACCACGACCGAGGAACTGTTTGTTTTGCCATCCCTGAAAATCGCTGTAAACCGCCATTCTCGGATAAAATTGTGCAATGGTGTAGAGATAATTATCATCCTCAGGAAAATATTCCATGCCGCTTCTTCCACCCCCGTCACGCATCCTGTCGTTGATATTATACCACCATTTGATCGAGAACTGAAACTTCTGCCCGTGTTTCAACGGTGTTGCCAGGTCAATCCGCATCATGGTTTTGTTAACCGTAACGGGGAGATCTTTTCCCTTTGAATCTTTGACATACTCTAAACGGAATCCTCCGTCAAACTGATGAAACAGCCTTTGTATCATTTGCAGGCTCACCCGCATCGGCCCTGCCTGGTTTGTCCCGGCTCTCTGACCATAGTAACCGGATGAGAGGCCACCCGTGGAGATCTTTTTTGTATCACTGTCCGGAGTCCGTACATTTTGATCCAGTTGAATCCATAAATAATCCAGTGCATCAGGAGAATTGTTGTAATAAGTAATCTCTTCGGTACCATAAATACGTTGATTCTGATCATCCAGAATAATATCCATGGAATAATCTGCACGTTGTTGCCAGTAAGCCGGTCCGGGCGCACCTGAAGCCGTCCGGTACACATTAGGAGTAGCCAGTTCCTGGTACAATTGCTTGAATTTATGAGGAGGATCCTGGGCTCCAAGCTGAAGAATCGGAAAAACAGACACGATGAATAATGAAAGATACCGTCTCATAGCTTATAAATTTATCGGATGATCTGACCTTTGAAGGTCGTAAAAGTTTTACTTTTGATCAACAGAATAGACAAATGATTACACGAAAACTGTTCTATAGCATTCTCTTCCTGTTGATTCCGGTTATTTTTACAGCAGGACATAAATTTTATCTTTCATTGACACAGATTGATATCAATAGCAAAACTCACAAATTAGAAGTTGCTGCACGGGTCTTTACTCACGACCTTGAAAACACCATTCTTGCAGAAACCGGTCACAAGCTGTTGCTTGGATCAGTTCATGAAGCAGAGGAAAGCGACAGCATGCTCACAGATTACCTGCACCAGACGATCCGTATTATTCAGGGAGATAAAGAGATTACCCTCTCTTTTGTGGGTAAGGAATTTGAAACTGATGTGACCTGGCTTTACCTTGAATCACTTGCAGGTATCGATCTTTCAGAGCCTTTGAAAATTAAAAATGTGATCCTTTTTGAACGATTCCCGAATCAGAAAAACATTGTGAATGTGCGATTTGAAAAGCAAATATCCAGTCAAATCCATACGCGCAATCATCCTGAATATGAGTATAAAATTACCAGTGACTGATTTAATATGACTCCACTTCTTGAACAGGCTTATGACCCTGAGATTTTCAGAAAGCAGGCACATCAATTAATTGATCAAATCACAGACCATCTGACCCGTTGCTTTTCAAAAACCGAACCGCAGGTATTACAGTGGAGGAATCCGGCAGAACTCAGAGATAAATGGCACAAAATACTTTCGGTTGAAATAGATCAGAATCAATTCTGGGAAGAAACGATTCATGACACCATCCATCTTCATCACCCTCGTTATATGGGCCATCAGGTTAGTCCGGCCCTCCCAATTGCAGGGCTCGGAGAACTGATCAACGGCACATTAAACAACGGATCTGCAATTTACGAGATGGGGCCTGTAAGTTCATCCATGGAATCTGTAGTCATACAGTGGTTGGCTGAAGCGATGGGATTCAACTCAGACGCTTCCGGATTTTTAACCTCAGGCGGATCATTGGGTAATTTCACAGCATTGCTGGCAGCCAGGCAGGTACAATCGGGATATAATCACTGGCGTGAAGGCCTCCGGGAAGGATTTCATCCGGCCATTATGGTAAGTGAAGAAGCCCACTACAGCATTGCCCGTGCTGTTCAAATGATGGGCTGGGGTGAGCAGGGCCTTGTAAAGGTGCCGGTGAACCATAATCATCAAATTGACGCACAGCAACTTGAACCTTTATTACGCAAATCGTTAAGTGAAGGTAAGCAGGTCATTATCCTGGTGGGAAATGCCTGCTCCACAGCTACCGGCAGTTATGATCCGCTTGAACCGATGGCTGAGTTTGCTACACGTCATAAACTATGGTTTCATGTGGATGGAGCCCACGGCGCCGCTGCAGCTATCACACCCAAATACCGCCATTTGACAACCGGAATTCACTATGCTGACTCGGTGGTGGTTGACTTTCACAAGATGATGGGTGCCAGTGCCCTGACCACGGCTGTTCTTTTCAAAGACGGCGCCAATTCGTATGCCACCTTTGATCAGGATGCAGGATACCTGTTGAATCACGGTGGTAATGACCCCTGGTATGACTCGGCTATGCGGACTGTTGAGTGCACCAAGAATATGATGGGAATTAAAATATTTGCCATCCTCAAAACATACGGGCCACAGTTCTTTATTGATTACCTCACTTCATGCTATGATCTCGGCAGGACATTTGCAGAGATCATCAAACAAACCGATGATTTTGACCTGGCTACAGAGCCGATGAGTAACATTGTTTGTTTCAGGTATCACCCGGAGAATATACCCGGTGACCCGCAGCATGAGCCGGATGAGCTGAACAGGATGAACCGGAAGATCCGCCGGCAACTGCTTGAATCCGGTAAATTTTACATCGTTCAAACCCACATCGGTGAAGTCTCCTACCTCAGAACCTCTCTGATGAATCCCTTTACTACCCGGGAGGATTTGACATCACTTTTGGATGAGATTCGAAAATATGGTAAAAAATATACATCATGAAAAAGGTTTCTTTTATTCTGGTTGTTTTAACCGGCATGCTGTTTTCCTGTAATGTACATGATAACAGTGAAAAGACAGGTAAAGTCAGGTATATCAGAGATGGAGAAACGGGAAAAGCCCTGATCCGTCTGAAATATGAACATGATTCCACCCTCACCTATCCTGAGGTAATCGCCAATTACCGGAAACTGGATGCCGCTTACCCTGAAGCCAAATTACTGGAATACGGACTGACGGATTGCGGTAAGCCGCTTCACCTTTTTGTAATCAACTGTGATCGTCAATTTAATCCTCAAAAAATCCACCGTTCGGGTAAACGTATCGTCATGATCAATAATGGCATTCATCCCGGTGAAACCTGTGGAATTGACGGCAGCCAGATGGTGGCTGACGACATCCTAAGAAATAAAAATCAATTACGTAATTACCTGGATAATACTGTAGTATGTTTTATCCCTGTGTATAATATTGGGGGATATTTATATCAGAATCCCTGGCACCGGACCAACCAGCCCGGACCGGTCAACCCGGGATATCGTGGAAATGCCAAAAATCTGGATCTGAACCGGGATTTTGTCAAACTGGATACCAGGAATGCACAATCATTCGTACAGATTTTCAGATTATGGGATCCGGATGTTTTTCTGGATACCCATACCACCAACGGTTCTGACCATCAATATTGCATTACTTACCTGGCTGCACAACATAACAGCATGCCTCAAGCAATCGGTGATTATTTCGAGCAGGTGATGATGCCGGCGATGTACAAAAAAATGCGTACCACTCCCTATGAGTTAATCCCGTATGTACAATATGTCAACCGAAATCCGGAAGCCGGAATTACCAATTATTTTCAAACCCCACGGTTCTCAACAGGTTATACCCTTCTTTTTAATTCATTTACGCAGATGACTGAAAATCATTGTTATAAACCTTATCCGGATCGGGTGAAATCGATTTATCATTTTATATTGAAGTTGATCGAATTCACCCATGAAAATGCGGATGAGATGGGTCAGGTGCGGCAAAAATCTAAAGAGCAGGTCAAAAACCAGAAGGTATTTGCCCTGGATTATGCAGTGGACACAACCAACTTCAGGATGATTGAATTTAAGGGATATGACCACGGAACGGACCGGAGCCCGCTTACCGGTGAAGTGCGGTATGTGTATGATTACTCCAAACCGTTCACCAGAATGGTTCCTTTTTACGATAATTTCAAACCTGTAAAAACCGTCACTGCTCCGGCCTTTTATCTTATTCCGCAGGCCTGGAGTGAAGTCATTGCACGTATGAAGCTTAACGAGGTTAATATGTACCGGTTAAAGAAAGATACCAGTCTGACGGTTGAGGTGTATTATATCGAGAACAACCAGTGGCCGCGTCGTGCCGGCAACGGTCATTTTTTTCACAGCCGGTTTACCACCCGTACAGAGGTACAAACCATCCCGTATCATAAAGGAGATTATCTCGTACCGGTTAACCAGGATTGCAATTATTTCATTGTTAACCAGTTGGAGCCGGAAGGCCCGGATTCCTATTTCAGGTGGAATTTCTTTGATCCCTGCCTGGAGAATCGCGAGTGGTTTTCTGCCCATCCGGTTTTAGAGGATAAGATTGTGCAATACCTTCAAAAGAATCCGGAAGCACGGCAGAAACTGGATGCAGCCATTGCTGAAAACCCGGATATGGCGCATAACCGTACGGCCCAGATGCATTTCGTCTATTATGAATTCGGACTGGCCAACCGGTGGGTCAACCGGTATCCGGTAACCCGTGTGGTTGATGTTCCGGATGGGTTACTTTAATTAGTAAAGATTGGTTTATCTTGAATTGACAACAACCTTTTTAATTCGCTGGTTATTATTACTATCCTTGACTTGAATGATGCATAATCCACTCATCCTAATTGGAAAGTTGATATCTACTGTTTTCTGCGATATTCTCTGTTCATATAATAAACTACCGTTAAGACTAAATACTTTTATGTCAGCTGGAAGCATTATAGATTCATTTAACTCAATTCTAAAAACCGATGTTATGGGATTAGGAAATAAGTTAAAATTGAAATCTAATTCATTGTTTCTCACAAATGTTGGTGGGCCCTCTCTTTGTACAATTGAAATGTAAGCTGGGCTATCTTCGGCATCAGCTGAAGAAACACGAATTGTTCCGTATCTTTTGTAGTCATATCTATTCCTCTCCCAATGGAAATTGACATTGCCTGAATTTGTGCCCTTTCCTCCACTGGTTATTGAAAGCCATTCGAGGCCAGAAATCACCTCTGCAGTATAATGCATTATTCCACCTCCGCAATTATACACTCTAAACTGTAAATCACCTGCAATGTTGGCAATACTCCATTCACGTGTCAACTCACAGTTTGGGTGGATTAGCCCCATCTTGAGTGATTGTGACATCCTTTGGACTTCCTGAAGCTCCACTTGCTGTTACTCTAATTGTTGCTGTTCTGGAACTCGTTAGTGAATTGGTCTGGTAACTGCACCCAATTGTTCCACTGTTCGTACCCAATGATCCTGATGATATTGAACACCAATCAGATC
>JAGHDB010000153.1 GCA_021160155.1 Bacteroidales bacterium
GGAGAAATCCACGGGTAAACCGTTTATTTATTTTAATAAAGTAATAAAATTCAGAGACATCGCGATGCGCGGAGCCTGGACATCGGGCGGTATTGAATTTAACTTCGGAACTATTGGCCATGCCCCCACTACCGCTACTCCGGTAGATTACCTGATTAAACAAAATAACGACGGCAGTGTCTCTTGCTGGCTGGGTGCCATGGATCTGACCTCACGCACTCATTGGGAAGTCGAAGTTCGCGTACCCAAAAATAAAGCCTGGTTTGAAACCCATGCTTTCTGGTACAATCCTACCGATCTGAGTACATCCGAATATCATTGGATGAATGCTTCAGCCGATGTAACGGATGGCCTGACCTACTACTGGCCGGGGAATCATTATATCGGACACGGCGGAGATGTACATCCATGGCCACTATTAAAAGACGGAAGAAATATTTCAAATTACGCTGAAAATAATTTCGGAGCCAGTCACAGTTATCATGTAATCGGAATATATACCGATTATTTCGGAGGATATTACCACGACCTTGATTATGGTTTCGGACATCTGACCGATTATGCAGAAAAACCCGGTAAAAAAATCTGGATCTGGGCCCTGTCACGGGAAGGTGCCATCTGGAAAGATCTTCTGACAGATCCGGGTAACCGGCAATATACTGAAATTCAAACCGGAATCCTGTTTAACCAGGCTGCATCCGGTAGTACCCGGACACCTTTTAAACACCTTGAATTCAAATCAATGAATACCGAGCGATTCACAGAATACTGGTTTCCGGTGTTGCATACCGGGGGTATCTCCAATATTACCCGGCAGGGAATTGTCAATATTGAACCCGACAGGCTCAGGTTCTGCCCTCTTGAAGCAATCAGGGATACGCTGACCATTCAGTTTGCATCCGGAGAGAAGAAACTCCGTATCCCGGTTGACCTGCAACCTTTGGAATTGTTTGAATGTAAGATACCGGGGCATCACTTTGCCGGAGAAGCTTCAAACCGGCAATCCGCTCCTTCTATTGTTCTCGGCAATCAGTTACTCTATGATCCTGGCGACCGGGAAGCCCGGAAAACCGGACGGCCGTTAACCATGCCGGAATTTGATTGGAACTCTTTTGAGGGGAAGTATTATCAGGCATTGGAAAACAGCCGTCAGCGAAATTATGAAGCTGCCTGCCAGGGATTCTCAGATTGTCTCCACCAGCAACCCAATGACCTGGGCAGCTTAAAAGGGCTCGCTGAAGAATACATCCGGATTACAAAATATGACCAGGCACTGAAGCTGCTCACCCGGGCCCTTGCTATAGATACATATGACCCGCAATCAAACTACCTGTTCGGTATCTGCTGGAAGCAGAAAGGACTTTGGGGTACTACTGAAAAAACGGCAGCCCTGATTAACCCGGTACAAAATATATCACCCGGGATAAAACAATCTGTCAGAAACTGTATGTACCGGGCAAAAGAATCCTTTGGTATCGCTATACGGTCAATGGAATACCGTTCAGCAGCCTACACCCAGCTGGCCGGTATCAGCCTCTTTGAAAAACATTATCAGGATGCACTGCGCTATGCCCGTTCTGCCCTGGACTACAACCGTTACCAAATACCTGCCATTCAGATAGAGAAGATCGCCCTGCACCTTTTGGGCCAGGATGATACGCTTCGGCAACAGGCTGCTGTAGCAGCCTATCTGTATGTCGCCCCGGATGAACAGGCTGAACCGAAACTTCGCCCTTTCAGTATCAATAACGAATTCCCTGCCCAAACATATCTTGAAAAAGCAATCCGCTATTATTCCTACGGATTACCCGCGGAGGCCGGAGCTATATTAAAATCCGCCCCGGATGATCCGATCATTGATATATGGAAATGGAAAAAAGTCCGGGAAGAGCCCCGGCTCTTCCCATACCGTCCCGAAACACTGAAAGTGTTGGAATGGCATGAATCCATACAACCGGATTGGCATAATCGCTATTATATGGGATTGATCCATTGGAATTTCGGAGACCGGGCAAAGGCCATGAAACTATTGCGCTCGTGCGGCAATAAACCACAGGATTACGCCTTTTATCTGGCTCGTGCCCGTTTGTTTCAACAGACTGATACCGTGCTGGTAGTTCATGACCTGAGCCGGGCAATGAAACTTCATCCCGAATCGTGGCGTGTGTACCGGGATTTTATATGGTTTTATTTTGACCATAAACAATATGATAAAGCGCTCGAAATAGCCCGAACAGCAGGAAAACGATTTCATAACCAGGCCATTATCCAGTTTATCCTTGCCAAAGCAGAACTTTATGCCCATCATTATGATAAATGTATTGACCGGCTATCCGGCCTTGAAATTCTTCCCAATGAAGGAGCCCGTGAGGGACATGAGATATACCGTGAAGCCCACCTGCTGGCTGCTATTGAACAGATTAAAATGAAGCATTTTGAACAAGCCATGCAACACATTGAGCTTGCTCGTGACTGGCCTGAAAATCTGGGTGTTGGCAAACCCTATCAAACTGACGAACGAATTGAAGAGTATCTTGCGGGGATCTGTAATCTGTTTCGGGATAAAGAACTAAAAACGAAAAATACGAACAATCACAAATAACCCGAAAATCATCAGGATCACACCGGTAACCCTAAAAAGCCTGGTCATCAGTTTCTCCGTGACCATCTTTCTTAATCTGGTGGCAAACAGAATCTTGACCAAATCAAATACAATCATTGTAAACAAAGTACTGCTGAAATAGTACACAATCTGTAATCCTGTGAATTCAAAGTTTGAAACAGCTACTACCATAGCTCCAAACCAGAAAAGCCAAACACCCGGATTAAGTGTATTAATGGCAAAACCTTTCCCTAATAATATCAAGACTCCTCTTCCTGCAAGGGGTTTCACCGTCTCGTCAGGCTTTCGGAGAAAATAACTGATCCCAAATGCCAACAGGGCAACCCCTGCAATAATCTTGACCACAATGTTGTGAGAAATGGGCTGCATTAATTCGTTTGCTCCATAATAGGCCGCCAGAATACAAAGCAAATCACTGACCCATACTCCGGTGTTAAGCAGTACTGCAGCAATCGGACCCCGCCTCAGACTGGTCTCAACAACCGCGAAAAAGGTAGCTCCCACATAAATACTAAGCACCAGTCCGGTGCCCATCCCCTGTAATATTACCTGTAGCGGCATAATCCCCAATTTTCATTCCTGGATAGACAAGGATAACCGCTGAAAAGATTATTTTATTGTGCTCCGTTCCTGAATTCAGTGATAAATTGTGCCCACTCTTTTGCCATACCGTTCAGAACTCTCGGAAATTTATGCTGGCCACCCTCTTTCCCCTTGAATTTCAGATAGTCATAGAAAACTCTATTTGGAACAATCTCAACAAAGATCTCTTTCAGTGCGGCCTTTCGCTCAACAGCATAATCATCATTCAGCGTTTTCAACGCCTTATCCAGCTTCTCTTTAATTGTTTCAACCGGTACATCCAGCTCATCGATTCCCAGATACCACTGGTGGGCAAATAAGCCGTGATAAGGAATACCTGCAACCGCAAACTCCTTTATATCCAAACCAAGTTCATCACTGACCATCTGCATCGCCCGGGTCATATTGTCAACCGATAAATGCTCTCCGCATAAACTTAAAAAATGCTTGGTTCGACCGGTAATTACAATCTCACACTGCTCCACACTGGTAAACTTGACGGTATCACCGATCAGGTAACGCCATGCTCCGGCACAGGTAGATATAAGAAGTGCATACTCTTTGCCTTCCTCAACCTCATCTAAAAGAAGAGTTTGCGGATGGGGAACAAGATGTCCGTCTGTTGAAAAATTCTGTTCATTAAATGGGATAAATTCAAAAAACACACAATTATCCAACACCAGTTGCATGACACTTTCTCTTGATCTCTGGTAAGCCAGAAAACCCTCGGAAGCCAGATAAGTTTCCAGAAAATAGACCTCCTGACCCAATAATTTGGCGAAACTTTTACGATAAGGATCAAAATTGACCCCTCCGTGCGCGTACACTTTAAAATTAGGCCAGATTTCATGAATATTTTTTAAACCATAAGCTTCAATGATCCGCTCCAACAGGATCTGTACCCAGGCAGGCACCCCTGAAATTCCGCCGATATCCCATTTATATGCTTCCTTAACAATCTTATCCAGTTTTTTGTCCCACTCCCGTTCGCGGGCAATGGGTTTGCCCGGCTTATAAAAACGGTTAAACCAAAACGGCAGGCGTCCGGCAAGAATCCCGCTGAGATCTCCCTCAAAATATGTCTCCATCTTCACCAGACTGGTTGATCCTCCAAGCATCAGAACGGATTTTTCATAAAAATTGGCCGGGAGGTCAAAATCTGCCAGAGCAAGCAGCTGCCTGATTCCTATTTTACGAATCGAACGAATCATCTGGGTGGTCAAAGGCACCCGCTTTGAAGAATCGTTAGAAGTTCCGGAGGTCAATCCGAAATATTTAACTTTCCCCGGCCAGCAAACATTTTTTTGCTCACCGCTCACCAGCTTATGCCACCATTCAGAATAAATTTTTTCATAATCATAAACCGGAACGGATCGTTGAAAAGTACGAGTAGGATTTTCTGACTCCAGAATACCGGTGAAATTATATTTTTTGCCGATTTGTGTCTGTCGGGCTTTACTGAGTAAAAACTTCAGCGTCTGGTCCTGCACATCAGGCCCCACCAACTTTTTTTTATTAAAATTGGCCCTCTTCTTTCTAACCACACCATTTAACAATACACCGACTACTGCCATAACAATTATTTAGCCCGACAAAAATACACTTTTTTTATATTCTCTGATCAGCGCTCTGGCCAGCACATCCATCGGACGAATAATGCTCATCCCATAAGTATGTACCCGGTTAATAGCCATAACAATTTCTGAACATCCTAAAAGGAGGGTATCACAATTGTGCTGCCGAAAGAATTCAACGGCTTCCTGAAGAAGCTTAACAGCTTCATCTGCAATCTCGTTACCGGTAGCCTTAATTCCATACCCGGGATGATAAACAGCTTGATGAATCCAGCGTTCCTGAAGTTCACGGCCCGGATCGGGTATCCTGAATCCTCTTTCAGTTAATGGCCGGCTATAAAGAGCTGACAGATAGGTTCCGGTAGTACCGAGAATTCCAATATGGCTACCGGGATGAGAAGTTTCAGCAATCTCTTCAATGGTTTCGTTGATTAAATGAATTAACCGTATGGCACTTTGCTCCTTTTGCAGTTTCCGGGTAATCACCTGCATGATCTTCGGAGC
>JAGHDB010000406.1 GCA_021160155.1 Bacteroidales bacterium
ATCCGTTCAGTTTGATCCGGATGGCCGTTATATGTTACTGATGCGGCGGCCGGGTTATCCGGGTATTAAAGACCTGGCTGCCGAAATGCTTCGCCTGGGCGGGATCCGGATTGATCCGGCTACCAATGGCCGGAGCCGGCCACATTATTATATTACTCTTGAGTTCAGGGATTTAGATACTAATATTTCACGATCCATCACGGGTCTTCCGGATCCCTTCCGCTTTACATCAGTCAGTTGGTCTCCTGACGGGAAAGGATTTGCTTTGACTGAACTGAAACAGGATGGACTTTATCTCTGGTATGTGGATGTGACTGAATTGAAAGCCCGGCAATTACTCACTCAACCCCTGAATGGATTACTTGGATCATCGGTCGTCTGGTTGCCGGATGGAAGCGGGATGATGGTAAAATTGATCCCTTTAAAGCGGGGAGCACGACCTGAGCTTCCAAAAGTGCCTGTTGGCCCTGTTATTCAGGAGAATACCGGATCTGAAGCAGCTGTTAGAACATATCAGGATCTGTTAAAAAATCCATTTGACGTCTCCCTGTTCGATTATTTTGTTCAGTCTGAACTATATCTGGTCAAACCGGATGGGTCTGCCACTCTGTTGGGCCCAAAGGCGGCCTATATGGGGATTGATCCTTCGCCGGACGGTAACTATTTGCTTATGAACCGGATGACAAAACCTTACTCCTATCTGGTGCCCTATTATTATTTTCCGCATACAACGGAGATATGGGATACAAACGGTAACCGGATTACCACCCTGTTCAGGCAACCTCTGATGGAAAATATTCCAACCGGCTATGATGCAACAATTCCGGGACCGAGAAGTGTACAATGGAGAAATGATATGCCTGCTACACTGGTTTGGGTGCAGGCTCTGGATGGAGGGAATGGTAAAAAGCAGGTGCCGTTTCGTGATCAGATCTATACGCTGAAAGCTCCCTTTTCCGGATCACCGGTTACCTGGTTTAAAACCCGGCTGCGTTACAGTGGCATCACCTGGGGCAGGCAGGATTTTGCCCTGGTGACCGAACAATCATCCAAAACCCGGCAGCAGATTACCCGTATTTTTGATCCTTCAAAGGAAACACCGGTACCGGAAGTCCTTTGGGATCTTTCATCTGAGGACCGGTATCATAATCCCGGGAGATTTGTCACACAGACCAATGAACAAGGCCGGCAGGTTCTGCTGTTTGATAAGCGTGGCCGTAATTTGTTTCTTGTTGGCCAGGGTGCGTCTCCGCAAGGCAATCAACCTTTTCTGGATAAGTTCAACGTAAAAACACATGCCACAACCCGCTTATGGCAATCAGGAGCTCCTTATTATGAGTCGGTTATAAAGATTTTGGATACCCGTAAGATCGTATTGATCACCCGGCGTGAATCGGTGACCGAACCGGTCAATTATTACATCCGGGTACCGGATGCCGGAACATTGACTCCCCTGACCCATTTTGCCAATCCCTATCCGTTTATGGCAGGGGTAACCAGGCAGATCATTAAATATGACCGGGATGACGGAGTGCATCTTAGTGCCACACTCTATCTTCCTGCGGGATGGAAGCCTTCCGACGGACCTTTACCCACACTTCTTTGGGCTTACCCCAGAGAATATAAGTCGAAAAGTGCCGCCGGACAGATCAGCGGTTCTCCCTACTCTTTTTCACGGGTCAGTCCGACTTCAGCCATCCCGTTTGTAACCCAGGGTTATGCAATTATTGACGGAGCCGCCTTTCCGATTATCGGAGAGGGCGACGAAGAACCTAATGACCATTTCGTGGAACAGTTGGTAGCCAATGCCAAAGCAGCCATTGACAAAGCGGTGGCTATGGGGGTAACCGATCCCAAAAGAGTGGCCGTCGGCGGGCACTCTTACGGAGCTTTCATGACTGCCAATCTGTTGGTTCACAGCGATCTTTTTGCTGCCGGTATTGCCCGGAGCGGGGCCTACAACCGTACCCTGACCCCATTCGGATTTCAGTCTGAACGACGTACCTACTGGGAGGCTCCTGATTTATACTATGATAT
Organism: Bacteroidales bacterium; assembly: GCA_021160155.1. Taxonomy (GTDB): domain Bacteria; phylum Bacteroidota; class Bacteroidia; order Bacteroidales; family UBA12481; genus JAGHDB01. Next base: position 2,038 of record JAGHDB010000406.1, read on the forward strand.
GTCCCCCTTTATGCATGCCGATCAGATGAAACATCCCCTGCTGATGATACACGGAATTGCAGATAACAATTCAGGTACCTTTCCAATCCAGAGTGAACGGTTTTACGCGGCGCTAAAAGGACACGGAGCAACTGTGCGCCTGGTGATGCTGCCATTGGAAAGTCACGGGTATATGGCCCGCGAAAGCCTGTTGCATATGCTTTGGGAGATGAACAGGTGGATGGAACAATATCTAAAGTATTAAACGTGAGATGACAGAAGGCAGATTGCTTATACCGACGATTAAGGATATCCGGAGAGCCCGTCAACGAATTAAGGATCATATTCATCACACCCCGGTGCTGACTTCTGCCAGCATCAACCGGATACTGGGTGCAACGTTCTTTTTTAAGTGTGAGAATTTTCAAAAAGCAGGAGCCTTTAAATTCAGGGGGGCCACTAATGCCGTTCTGTCTTTGTCTCCGCAGGATGCTGCCAAAGGGGTAGGCACCCATTCATCCGGAAACCATGCAGCTGCTCTGGCCCTTGCTGCACGAAACAGAGGAATTCCCTCCTTTATTGTAATGCCCCGGACAGCTCCTGAAATCAAAAAAAAAGCAGTGGCCGGCTACGGAGCCAGGATCTATTATTGTGAACCCACACTTGAAGCAAGAGAATCCACTATGAAACAGGTGCAGCATG
>JAGHDB010000292.1 GCA_021160155.1 Bacteroidales bacterium
CACATACCCCTCCCGGCCCGGCAACCCCTGCCTGCCAATAATAATAGAAGCATGTTTTGAAATAATGGCGTTTAACTGAACAATCGATGACCGTTCTTCAATCAGGACGAGGACACTTCCTATTCTCTTTTCCATAAGAAATACTTTTGGATCAGTTTGTTTATGTCACCCATCTCCTCGATCAGAGTATACCCGGATCTCAGAGCTATTGTTATTTTGTTAACAAAGATATTACTTTTTCTTCTTTAAAAAATTTTCTGAGGTCATTCTTTGTGTATTTTTATTCAAATTTTCATAACCCATGAGAACCGGGAAAATTTCCTTTTTACTCCTGTTTTTCTTTATCTCTCTGTTTGCATGCAGTAACAAGCATCATGACTCTCTTTCTTTTCGCGTGCTGACACTGAAAGGGCCGTCGGCCATCAGTATGATCCGATGGATTGATGAGATTCGAAGAATGCCCGATGGAACAATAGATATGGAAATCATGAATGAGCCCTCCCAGGTTCGCAACCAAATACTGAAACACAAAGCGGATTTGGCTGTAGTACCTATGAATATGGCTTCGATTCTCTATAACCGTCAGACAGATTATCAATTACTTGCCGTACCCGTTTGGGGTACCCTTTATCTTTTCGGAAGCAAAAACCAGATAACCTGTTGGAATGATCTGAAAGGGAAAAGGGTATTTGTTATGGCGCGGGGTATGACCCCGGATATTTTATTCCGTTATTTATTAACACGGCAAGGTCTGCAACCCGGTAAAGATGTAGCTTTGGATTACCGGTTCCCAACCCATATCGATCTGGCCAATGCTGCCATCGCCGGAAAAGCTCCTCTGGCTATTCTGTCAGAACCTCTGGTAAGCCTTGCCGTTTCACGTAATCCGCAATTGGTTCCTTTGATCGATCTGAACCAGGCATGGGTGAACCAGAATTCCACGCATCAACCCATGCCTCAGACAGCACTGCTGGTCAGAAGTCAATTCGCTCAAGAACATGCAGTAATATTGAAAAAATGGATTTTGGCGTTGAAACAATCGGCCCACTGGGTAAACAAACACCCCGAAGAAGCAGCTGCCCTGATAGTACAATACGGCATCCTGCCCGATACCGCGTTAGCCCGGCAGGCTATACCCCGTTGCCACATCAGTTTTCAAAAAGCATCTGAAGTCTCAGAATCCATTTATCACTATCTTCGTATATTATTTGAATATGATCCCCGATCAATTGGGGGAAAGATACCGGATGATCACTTTATTTTCGCGAAATAGACGGGCTTCAATAGCTTCAGGAGTAGTTCTCCTGATTTTATGGGAACTGGTTGCGAGGATGATGGGATCAGCACAGATTCTTCCCGGTCCGGTCAGCACATTCAGATCTCTTGTTGAAATTATCGGTCAGGACGGTTTTTTACAATCTATCGGCCTGACTCTGTTAAGAGGATTAACAGGATTTATAGCAGCTTTTATTAGCGGGTTGCTGATCGGAATCCTTTCTGGTTATTCTGCTACTTTTGAAGCTGTTTTCAGACCCGTATTGGTTACGCTGCGTTCTACGCCGGTTGTAGCTATTATCCTTTTGGCCCTGATTTGGTTCAGGGTTGACCAGGTACCTGTTTTCATTGCTTTCCTGACAATGTTCCCGGTTTTAACACAGAATATCACAGAGGGCATTCGCCAAACCGATCCGGATCTTCTTGAGATGGCCCGGCTTTACCGGATCAACCCGGTCAGGGTATTTACAGGTATTCATCTTCCGGCACTTACACCTTACCTTTTCAGCGGCATCTCTACTGCCGTTGGTTTTGGATGGAGAGCGGTAATTATCGGTGAAGTATTGAGTCAGCCACGTTACGGTATCGGTTCCATGATGCAGGGTGCACAAAGCTACCTGTTGGTATCCGAATTGATTGCCTGGACTTTTATTGCCGTTTCATTCAGTTATCTTTTTGAGCTTTTATTGATTCAATTTCGAAAAAGGATGATTCGCTGGAAACCATGATGAATATGAAACTTGATGAGATTGATTTTGCTTATCCGGGACAACAAATGGTATTGGATCATTTTTCTATGGAAGTCACACCGGGAACCATCACCTGTTTACTCGGGCCAAGCGGATGTGGCAAGACCACCTTGTTACATGTAATCGGGGGATTATTAAAGCCACAGAAAGGACATCTTCTGGGATTTGATCAGGAGGTAATGAGTTATATTTTTCAGGAAACACGAATTCTTCCCTGGAAAACTGCCCTGGATAATGTTGTTTTTCCTTTGCTGGATCTTATGCCGGTATTCCAGGCTGAAGAACTGGCCCGCGATTTACTGATCGAGATGGATATGAAAAATGAGATCAATCTCTTCCCCCATCAGCTGAGCGGCGGAATGAAACAACGGGTGGCCATTGCCAGGGCTTTTGCATATCCCTCAACCATGATCCTTATGGATGAAGCATTTACCGGATTGGATTCAAGCCTTAAACGCAACATCCTTAATAAATTTATCAATACCTGGAAAAACAATCCCCGCACGGTTATCTGTGTAACGCATGATGTAGAAGAAGCAATGCTCCTGGCTCAGGAAATGATTATATTAGGCGGATCTCCCCTGAAGATACTAAAACGATTCTCATTATCAGAGCTAAACGGGTCTGCAATCCACGGGAAGATAATGGAGTATCTTCATCAACCTTCCTGACACTCCCCTCTGTGCTTGACAAAATAGGCCACTTTTTCGATTGAAGTAATCATATCATACTCCTCCAGGCAGACATCTTCCGGAACATGAAGGGGAACCGTGGTGAAATTCAGAATCCCCTTAATACCCAGCTCGGCTAAAATAAGTGCAGTTGATTGTGCCTGATCTATCGGGACAGTCAGAACGGCGATTTGAATATTCTGCTCACGTATCATCCCCGGAAGCTCCTCCATAGAATAGCATTGAACACCTCCAAAAGCCCGTCCTATCTTTTCTTTTGCCACGTCAAAAGTTGCTACAATATGCAATTTCGGACGTCGCCCCTGAAGATAGGTAGTGACTGCCTGTCCGAAATTCCCCAGTCCGACCACCGCTACATTCATACCTGCAGGAGTATCGATTAAATCACCGATGGCCTCTATCAGATCTTTTACATCATATCCTTTTCGCAACATGCTGCTAAAACCCATCAGCATCATGTCTCTTCTGACCTGCACGGCAGTAATATGAAGCAGGCCGGCTAATTCATGAGAATAGATATGCGTTTTACCATCCGCAAGTGTTCCTAATAAAATTCGCCGGTATTTACTTAAACGTTCAACTGTCCGCTTGGGAAGATCCAATTTCATATTTGAATATTTTCCATCAAACCTAATCAATCGCATATTGTTCTGCAATAGAGAATTGCAAAATCATGAAAAAAAGGGGAAACTCGCAAAAGCCTCCCCTTTTATTTACCTGAAGTGATATACCTAAAATCTCTCTCTTTCGGTATAATGTGTGTGCAGTAGTTGATGAGCCAGATGGCTGTTTGGTGATCCGAGAAAATCTTCGTAAACCAACTGCACTTCAGGATTTTCGTGAGATTTCCGGATGGGAAGATTCTCATCTTCGCAGTAGATGGCTTTTGCACGCTTCTCGCGGATTTCAGGATTTGTCGGTATCGGTTGTCCGCCGCCACCCAGACATCCACCCGGACAAGCCATTATCTCAATAAAATGATATTCGGATTTACCCTCTTTTACCGCCTGCATTACTTTTCGGGCATTGGCCAGACCATGCGCTACAACTGTACGTAATTCAACCCCTTCGAGAAAGTCCCATTCAGGTTGGCAACCTTCGATCTTTAATGTTGCTTCACGCACCCCCTCCATACCCCTGACCGGAACAACATTTAGATTATTAAAAGGCACTTCCCTTCCGGTCACTATTTCATAAACCGTACGGAGGGCAGCCTCCATGACTCCTCCCGTGACACCGAAAATGACACCCGCACCCGTTGATTCTCCCATAATGCTGTCATAAGGGGATTCATCCAGGTTCTGAAAATTGACCCCTGCCTGTTTGATCATCATACCTAACTCCCTGGTTGTCAATACATAATCTACGTCTTTGAATCCACTCGAACGCATTTCGGGACGATCCGCCTCATATTTCTTGGCCGTACAGGGCATAATAGATACGACAACCATACTTTCAGGTTTAATGCCTTTCTTCTGTGCGTAATAGGTTTTAGCCAGGGCCCCGAACATTTGTTGAGGAGATTTACAGGAGGATACATGAGAGATGAAATCAGGATAAAAATGTTCGATAAATTTAATCCATCCGGGTGAACAGGAGGTGGTCATCGGCAATTTGACCGAATCGTCTTTTTCTACCAGAACTTTCTTTAACCGGGTAAGCAATTCAGTTCCCTCCTCTATAATGGTCAGGTCTGCTGTAAAATCGGTATCCAAAACCGAACTAAAACCCAGACGTTTTAAAGCAGTAACCAGGTTACCGGTTAACCGGGTTCCCGGTTCATAGCCCAATTCCTCTCCAATCGCCACGCGAACCGCCGGAGCCGTTTGTACTACAACAAATTTTTGCGGATCATTAATGGCATCCCATACTTCATCCACATAATTCTTTTCAACCAATGCACCTACCGGGCATCGGTTCACGCACTGGCCACAATTGGTACAAATCACTTCAACCAATGGATGATCGAGGAATGTGGATATTTTTTGACGATCTCCTTTGTATGCCACTGTCAGTGCAGATACCCCCTGAATCTCGGCACAGGTTTTCACACACCGTTGACAACGGATGCATTTTGAATCATCCTTAATTATTGAAGGAGAGAGTTCATCAACCATGCCCAGGCGTCCTCCGACCAGATCAAGAAAGGCATGATCTCCAATCCGGTATTCACTGGCAAGATCCTGAAGTTCGCATTTGCCATTTTTATAACACTTGGTACAATCAGCATTGTGTTCTGACAACAATAATTCAATGATATGTTTGCGGGCCTGACGAACAAGCTTGCTGTTGGTACGAATCTCCATCCCTTCAGAAACCGGTGTGGCACACGAAGCTATCAGTGTTTTAGCCCCTACCTGTTCAACCACACATACGCGGCAATTACCGGCAATGCATAAATCGGTATGATAACATAGGGTAGGAACCTTAAAATCCAGTTTTTTAGCCGCTTCAAGCACCGTTGTTCCGGCATCTACGGTTACCGGGATATCATTGATCTTCAGATTAACCTTATATTCTGACATCTGTAATAATTTATTTTAATGAATAATCTCTTCTTTATAATTTTTAATAATTGACACAAACGGATTGGCTACCGACTGCCCCAATCCGCATTTGGCGGCAATTTTCATTGTTTTAGCCAATTTAACCAGTTCCCTGAGATAAGATGGCGGACGATCACCCTTCTTAACAGATTCAATTCCCTTAAGTAATTGCTGGCATCCTACACGGCATGGAGTACATTGACCACAAGATTCTTCAGTAAAAAACTCCAGGTAATTATGAAGCACATTGTACATAGAGCGACTGCTATTGAACAACATCATGGATCCCCCGGTTGGAATGCCCTCATAACCGATAATGGTATTTGGAAAATCTTTACGTGGGATGCATCCGCCCGAAGCACCTCCCACCTGTACCGCTTTGGTATCACCATCACCAAATTCATTCACAAAATCTTCCACGGTCATCCCCAGTTCCAATTCATAAATCCCAGGTCTGGGAGTATCCCCTGAAATAGAAAAAACTTTTGAGCCACGCGAATCTTTCGTTCCCATCTCTTTGAATGCTTCAGGACCGATACGACTGATCATGAAGGCATAAACCAGTGTTTCCACATTATTGATCACAGTGGGTTTGCCCAGATAACCCTGTACTGTCGGATAAGGAGGTTTGTTGCGCGGTTCTCCTCTTTTGCCTTCCATCGATTCAAAGAGAGCGCTCTCTTCACCACAAATATAAGCCCCGCTGCCGCTTCTCAAGCGAATCGTAAAATCCAGACCGATTTGCTTTAAACTCCGGTTAAAAATTTCAAGTTTCTCAGTCAGTTTCGGAATCAAGAAATTATACTCTCCCCTGAGGTATATGTATCCTTTCTTTGCGCCAATGGTATATGCACAAATTGCCATCCCTCCAAACACCTTCTCAGGAACCTGATCCAGTATTTCGCGGTCTTTAAAAGTACCCGGTTCACCCTCATCCGCGTTGCAAACAACATACTTCTCATCCTGTTCTTCATTTCTGGCCAGTTTCCATTTTAAACCGGTAGGGAAACCGGCACCCCCACGTCCTTTTAATCCCGAATCGATCATATCCGATATAAGGTCATCCGGATCCCTGCTGAGAGCTTTCTCAACCACTTCGAACAGGTCGAATCCTTTTCTGCAAAAAATAATGTCTACACGTTTGAGTTTATTGCATTCCATCATATTCGATTTTCAATTAATTGTCATTAATAAATATTATTTCCGGCTTATATACGATTCTATAATTTCTATAGCACTCTTCGGGGTTAACTCAGGATAAACATCATCATTAACCAGCATAACCGGACCTTTATGGCACCATCCCAGACAATTGACTGTCAGCAGTGAGAACATATTATCACGCGTAGTCTGCCCCACTTTAATCCGGAGATGTTTTTCAAGCACTTTAATAATTTCATCCTTCCCCGCCATATGGCATGAGATGGTTTTACACACCCGAATAATGTATTTACCCCGGGGTTCGGTATCCAGGAAAGTATAAAAACTAGCCGTACCGAAAACTTCTGCCGCTGACAAATTCAATGCTTCAGCTACAGCGATCATATCCCCGTCATCTAAATGATTTTTTACCTGTACTATAGCCTGAAGCATGGGCATCAATGCTTGACGTTCCTTACCATACTCCCTGATAGTTCTGTTAATAATCTTCTTTACATCTGTCATTTAGCTTAGTATTTTATGAATTATTCAGTAAAAAGTTTTATCGGTTTTGAGACCATTTATTTTATTGTGAAATATATAACAGTAATATTTATCAAGAAATGACAAATATTAGCTTAGGAGATGATTATTGTCAGGTAATCAGGGAGGAATTAACTAACCGGCACTGGCGTTTTTCCGTCTTTCGACCTGTTGAGCTTCAGTGTCTGTATTTCTGCTTTGGATGGGATGGGATATAGGTTTGGCAACGGGCAGGCTAAAATAGAATGTAGAACCCACACCCTGAGTGGATTCAACCCAAAGACGGCCATTCATGCGTTCGGCCAAAATACGGGCAATACTCAGGCCCAGTCCGGTCCCCGGATGGTATTTAACGTCAGAATGATCGCCTTTTTGAAATAGTTCGAAAATCCGGTTTAATTCATCAGGTGCAATTCCGGTACCGGTATCTTTCACATAGAAAACCACAGTGGAATTATCTCCCGGACGCGCTCCTACAATAATTTCACCGTTTTGGGTAAATTTAACGGCATTCTCATACAAACTAAGAAAAAGCTGATTAAAACTTTTCTGATCTGTCCATACTTGTGTATCCGTGAGTTTCGCTTCACACTGCACTTTAACCGGTATTTCTTTCTTCCCGAGTTTTACCAGGAGTTCCCGAACCCGGTTCCCAACCGGATTTAAGAGAGCGGTTGTTTTCAAAGGCAGCAGGGATAATTTATTAGGAGCAGCTTGAATCTTGGCCATCTCCACCATATGCGTCAATGTATCCATCAGGCGGTAACCGTTTTGCAACAAGTAGGAAGCATACATTTTACGCTCTTTTGAATCAAGATTCTCTTCCACCATTAATTCAGAAAATCCAATGATGGCATTCATGGGTGTTCTGACTTCATGTGAAAGATTTGAAAGGAAAGCGGTTTTCAGGTGATCACTCTCTTCGGCTTTTTCTTTGGCCTTTACCAATTTGCGCTTGGCTTCATCTCTGAAAATAGCAAAGGCCAGATGTTCAGACACATACTCCAACAGATTCTGATCAGTCTCTTCGTAATGGATTTTATCATCATAGCTCTGCACCATCAGAATGCCGATTACCCGTGAATTGACTTTTAACGGAACTCCGAGCCACGACTCCGCAGGAACACCTACAATCTCAACTTCATGCTTTTTTACCAAATCCTGGATTTCACGCCGGTTGACCAGAACCGACTTTCCCGTTCGAACAACCATGCTGCTCAGGGTACGACCCAGCTTGAAAGTTTCAAACTGCTCAGATTTATTGACCTGAAAAAGCGGCTCAATGGTATAGTCTGCCTCATGATAATATCCAACCAGCAGATTGGGCAGATGCATAAAGGATTTAATCTGATCAAACACAAAACTCAATATTTTATCCAACTGATGCTCCTGATTCAGGTAGGCTGAAATACGGTACAGGGTGTTTCTTACTTTATCGACATAGTTTTTTTGCGTGATCTCTTCTTTCAACTTCCGGTTCATCTCTACCAGATGCCGTGTCTTTTGTTCAACCTGGGCATCAAGATCATCTTTAATCAGTTCTAATTTCTGGACTGCCTGAATCTTCTCATAAATCTCATTTTTTAAAGCTTCGTTCATGGTTGAGATGTTCTCCCAGTTTATATACGAAGTCATCCGTGACCAATACAGAAAACGAGAAACCAATAGGAAGAGCAACATAAATCCGCCGGCCATAGCCGTTGTTAATAACTCGGGGCCCGAATTATCCACTACTTTGAAGAGAGGTAAACTGATGCAACCAATCCCAAGAAAAACAAGCATAAAAGATTCAACAGCAGTTAAGCTGAAAAGTGATAAACTGATGAACAATAACACCAGGAGTATAAAAATACTGAGATGATCTTCATGAACCATCCAACCGGCTCCCGCACCCCAAATCAGTAATGCCATAAAAACAATTATGACCGGCATTCTGATAGCCCAGATTGACCAATGATACTGGAAACGTTCTACCCGATAGCTCAAAACCAGTACAGCTGCAAGAGCAATAAATGCAATCAGGCTGGTTATCAGCCAAACACCAAATATTTTTTCAGATGAATCAGCCTTTAAGAGAATATATAATAATGATAAGGATACCAACGGGAAAAATACCCAGGAAATCCAACGCATCATGCGCAAATTCTTCACCCCGGTATCATATTGAAAAGAAGCTATGATCTTACCGGAAACTTCAGGGAAAAGCTTCCGGTACCAATAGGTTATTATTCTCCACCCATTCATTTTTTAAAACACGAAAATATTGGTAACGATCATTGAACACACGCCAATCCTTACGGTGGAAAATTATAACATACAAGGATATAAACAAAATATTAACAGCCAAATGTTTATATCTATTTGATGAATAGTCGAATTTTACGGTTTATTGCACAATCTCCATCTCGTCAATCAAATGGTGGGCCCCGGCAAATTTATCAATTAAAAAAAGCGCATACCGAATATCGATACTGATGTTACGGCATACATTCGGATCATACATCAGGTCGCTCATAGTGCCTTCCCAGTTCCGGTCAAAGTTCACTCCGATCAATGCACCTTCGGCATTGAGCACCGGACTGCCTGAGTTACCTCCGGAAGTATGGTTTGAAGCGATAAAGCATACCGGCATTTCACCGTTTTGTCCATACCGGCCATATTCTTTCTGCCGATAGAGTTCTTTCAATTTTTCAGGCACGCGATAATCATAGATATCAGGATTATCTTTCTCCATAATTCCTTTCAGGGTAGTATAAAATTTGTATCGGACAGCATCTCCCGGAGAGAAATCATCCACTTTTCCGTAGGTTACCCGGATGGTTCCGTTGGCATCAGGATAAAAAAGTTTATCCGGTTGCATCTCCATCTGGGCTTCCATATAACGGCGTTGTAAATCGGGAATTTCTATCTGACTCTCCTTCAATCCGGGCATGATCACTTGTTGAAGCAGCTCATTAATACTTCGGTTCATCAGGTACGCAGGATCTTTTTCAAGTTTCCTTATGGTAAGCCCGTTAAGGTGACTGAGCCAGTGTAACACCTTCTTTTTGTCTGTTAATATTGAATGTTTAAAAACATCTCGGGCGAAATGATTAAAATCACCCTGGTATTTTTTCGACATCTCTTTCAAATATCCGGGTTGAAAACTCGTATCTATACCGGTTGCATAAGCATGTAATAAAGAAGCCAGTAACTTTTGATCGGTCGGTGCGTGGTAGTCTTTAAAATGTTTATCAACCCGGCTGGTCAATCGCTCAGCCAATTGTTTGGCTTCCTGTCTTTTACCTTCATTAAAGAGCATAATGACACCACTGAACTGTCCGGCAAAACCAATAATTTCAGCTGCAAATCCGGCCTCACGTGAATAGGTATAGGCCAAACTATACGGAGACTGTCTCTCAATCACCTCACGATAATTGCGCAACAGATTCCCGTATTTTTTTCGCCGATCCGGATTTTGATCCGCCCAGTTTTGGAAAGAGGCTTCAAAGTTTTTTTTCTTTTCGATGGCATCAAGTCTTTTCAGTCCTTTAAGTATCCCCTGGTTTTTTTTCCAGCCATTGGCAATTCCGGATTTCTTCGCAGCATATTGGATCCGGATTTTCGGACTGGTTTCCATAGCGGCCATTATAATATCCAGCCTTTGGGTTCTCAATTCGATAGAGGCAGGAATGGTATAATTCACCATTTGTTCAATTCTGAATGAGGGAATATATTCGGCAGTTCTGCCCGGGTACCCGAAAACCATGGTAAAGTCACCCTTTTGTATACCCCTGATGGATACCGGCAAGTGCTTTCTGGGATGATAGGGTACATTATCCGGATTATAACCAGCCGGTTGATTGTTTTTATCGGCATAAATGCGAAACAGTGAAAAATCCCCGGTATGTCTGGGCCAGATCCAATTGTCGGTTTCACCGCCAAACTTTCCGATAGCGCTAGGGGGTGCCCCTACCAGCCGGATATCCCTGAATATTTCATAAACAAAAAGAAAATACTGGTTGCCATCAAAAAATGGGGCTACACGGGCCGTATAATGGGTACCCCGGACAGCTTCTTCCCTGATTTTCCGGTTGTTATCAGCCACCACACTATTCCGTTTCTGAGGTTCCATCCCATCGGTCACTCCCTGCAGCGCTTGTGCTGTCACATCCTCTATTCTGATAAGAAAAGTAACTGACAGACCAGGATTGGGCAATTCTTCATCCCGGTTCATAGCCCAAAATCCATCGGTCAGATAATCATGTTCAAGAGAACTGTGACGTTGGATACTACCGAATCCGCAATGGTGATTGGTAATCAGCAATCCCTGGTCGGAAATTACCTCACCGGTACATCCGCCACCAAAGCGAACAATAGCATCTTTCAAGCTGGCATGATTGATTGAATAAATATCATCAGCGTTCAGTTTGAATCCTGCCTGGTGCATTTGTTCAATATTATACTTTTTAAGAAGCAAAGGAATCCACATCCCTTCTTCAGGTCTTGCCACTCCAACGGCAATGATCCACAATACCAAAGCGACAGTGATTTTTTTTCTAATTTTCATTATGTTAATATTTGGTTATTTAAATCCGGTAAATCTTTTCAATTCCTGGTAGAGCCGTTGAACCGGCAGACCCATCACATTAAAATAGGAGCCTTCGATATGATTGATACCGATCAGTCCAATCCATTCCTGAATTCCGTATGAACCGGCTTTATCGTATGGTTTGAAATGGTCGGTATAATAGCAGATTTCCTCTTTGGTCAGGTGATCAAATGTAACGGCGGTAATTGATTCAAATGTTACTTTTTGATCTGTTTTGCGCAGGCAAACCCCGGTAATTACTTCATGTGACCGTCCCGAAAGTTGTTTCAGCATTTTAATAGCTTCAGCTCTTCCCGATGGTTTCTGAAGAAGAGTATCTTCCAGAATCACGGTGGTATCAGCCGTGATCAGGATATCGTTTTTTTTTAATTCGTTCAGGTAAGGAATCGATTTAGCTTCAGCCAGGTGAAGTGCTACCGAGCGGGCATCCAGCAGATGAGACCAGACCTCCTCACCGTCATGATCTGTGCGGAGCTCAAACGGTACTCCCAGTTGCCGTAATAACTGTTGGCGCCTCGGAGATTTGGAGGCCAGCAAAATCCGGTACCGGTGAAGATGGGATAAAAAAGCGTCCAATATTCAATAATGGGTTTTAATAAGACAACAGGCAATTGGGGCATAGGCTAATCCCAGAAGCATGATCCATTTGATCCACTGGCTCAGGAAATGAAATTCACGTTTTTCTTTAGCCAGTAAAGTCTTAATGATCAGGATCAAGAAAGGAACAAATAAAAAGAGCAGCAAATATCCCAGACTGATCCAGTCGTTCAGATAGCGAAAAAAGAAAAAGAAAAGGATTGCAAGAGTAACCAGGCTCAGTACGATGACAGTCAGGCGAGTTACTGCCATTCCTTTTAATACAGGCAGTGTATGACTACCCACTTCACGGTCGCCCTCCACATCCTCGGCATCTTTTATCAATTCACGAATCAGGGTGGTTAAAAAAGCAAAAAGGGAGAACATCCCTACCCAGAACAGAATGTTCCGGAATCCTCCCGGGAAAAATGTTACAAATTCAGGATAATGGCGTACCAGCAACGGGTATTCAAAAAGAACCACCAGAAGCGGCACCATTCCGCTTAATACTGCAACAGCCACATTACCCAGTACGGCCAAATGTTTTAAATACACAGAATAACCCCACAAGAGTATGGGTACCAGAAGAAATACAGCGGCCAGCCATGGCGTCCGGTAAATACATGCAACCATAATCCCGGTTATGGCGCCTATCGTATTGAGCATCACATGTATCTTCATAGCTGATCTGCGTGTGACCAGGTTATCAATCACTACTTTATCCGGATGATTGATCCGGTCGGCACGCACATCATGATAGTCATTGATCACATATCCGGCAGCTGTCAGAAGAATGGTGGAAAAAACCAGTAATAAAAAGGAGAACTCTCCAACCTGCAGATCGAGATCGTGAATCTGCAGAATTGGTTTAATGATGGCAAATCTCATCAAATACATGGTTAAAATCACCATCAGCAGGTTGGGTAATCTTGTCAGACGGGATATTGCAGTAATTTTCATAATTGCCGGTTTTAAATAACAGGCCAGTCCCCATGGGCGCGCAATACCTGTTCAATGACATCTCTTACGCATCCCTGGCCACCCGGGAAAGGTGAAATATACTTGGAAACAGATTGTATCTCAGTTACCGCATCATTTGGACAGGTAGGAACAGCCACCCGCTGCATGACTTCAAGATCGGGCAAATCATCACCCATATATAAAAGATCCCGGGTTGTTAATCCGTGTAAATCAATGAAATGTTTCAGGTCTTTCCATTTATTTCGTGAATCCAGATAAATATCTCCTCCCCCAAGGGTTTTCATCCGGTCTCTGATCGATTCTGACCGTGCACCGGAGATAATTGCCACGGGGTATCCTTTTTGCAATGCATATCGTATGGCAAAACCATCTTTGGTATGCATGGTACGCATTAAATCTCCTCCCGGGTGAAGTATAACCTCTCCTCTGGCCAACACACCATCCACATCAAATGCAAAAGCACGGACTTTGGTTAACTCCTCTTTAAAAAAAGCCATATAGTCTATTTAGATTTCTTTTCGGAGGCGATACGATGAACCGATTTACTGATCAATTCATAGAGCGATCTTAATTCAAC
>JAGHDB010000336.1 GCA_021160155.1 Bacteroidales bacterium
GGTATCTGTTCGGGCATATAAAACAAAATATCCTGGGGATGTCACTTCGTGTGAATCTGACGCTTACACCAAATTTAACTATTCAATACTGGGGTCAACCCTTTATCGCAACCGGTGTGTATGACCGGATAAAAATGGTCACGAATCCGCTGGCTGACCAATACACCGATCGCTTTCACCTGTGTGATCAGGGACAGTTAACCTGTTATTCTGACGATGGTTATTGTTCCATTGATGAAGATCGCGACGGATCAGTAGATTATTATGTGGGTTACCCGGATTTTAACATCAAAGAGTTTAAGTCGAATTTTGTGATCCGGTGGGAATACCGGCCCGGATCCATTCTTTATCTGGTATGGTCACAGGGCAGATCCGGGTATGATTCTTACGGGGATTTTGCTTTCAAACGTGATTTAAAAAGTATGTTTGATGTCTATCCCCATAATATCTTCCTGGTTAAGCTCTCTTACCGTTTCGGATTATAACTTTTAGAAATCCAGGCGAACCGACATCCCCTTCCCGTAATATCCGATCCAGGGCTGTAAACTGAGGCCCTGGATCTTTTTTTTATGTAACCGGGGGATGAAAAGGCCGGCAACTCCTCCAACCAGGGCTCCGGTCAACACATCGGTAGGATAGTGCATGCCCGACCGGACCGACCAGTATCCGGATAAAGAGGCTATTGAGAGAGAGGCAGCCCAGATCCAGGGAGATAACCTGCTTTCGGGGAAAATATCCTGGATGACAGAAGAGAGAAAGACAGCATTGTAAAAAAGTATGGTGGCATTTCCGGAGAAAAAAGATTCGTTGTTACTGCCACGGATTTTTTGCTCTAACGGAAGTGAGTTGTTGAATACATAAGGTCTGGGCCGGTTAATTACTATTTTTGTGAGCGACCTGGAACCGATTGAAAGATAAGCTCCTTCAAGATACATTAATCCAAGCGTTTTGAGCGCTTCCCACTCATAATCCCGGCTTTTATACCACAAACCGTAAGCTACGATACCTCCTCCAACCATCAGGATGCTTGCCGGTTCAAGATATTCACGGTAACGGTTCAGTTCAGGATTCCAGAACCGGGTGGCCGGCCGGTCGATGAAATTAATGTGGCCCGGTTGAAGCTGCATCACTTCCTGTACGGTCAGTTGACTTTTATGGTTGTGCCCCCAGGCTGAGGCGTTGACCAGCAGTGAACCCGGAATGATCAATACGGCCTCACGGTAACCTGAAAGAGCATAAGGGAATGGCCTGTTGTTCTGGGCAGGTGCGGCAGTGTGAAATAACCAGCCGGGAAAACTAAGTAATATGAATAAAATGATACGATACATCAATCGAAAACCGGTGGGTTTACTTTACCGCTGTGCATATCAAACAGCATTTGTATTTGTTCGGCTGTATTGCGCGGCAGGGATAACGGCGGAAGATTATCCGGTTGAAAAAAACCGGCTTCTGTGGTTTCCATATGATCCGATTCGGCTATCCTCTCAAGATGACATTCGATAAAGATTTTATATATGTAGTAGATCCCGGGAGGATGGTGGTGACGCTGCTTGTCCAGAACAGCCAGCAGACGTTTGGGTTTGACAATCGCTCCTGCTTCCTCAAGTGCTTCCTTAACAGCTACTTCTGAAGGGGTGTAACCCACATCTGCCCAACCGCCGGGTAATGACCAGTGGCCGTCAACCATCTCTTTCACAAGAAGTAACCGGTGCTGTTTGTCAAATACGACGGCACGTACATCAACCTTGGGGGTTTTATACCCATCGAGTTCAACCACGCTATCCGCAATCCATTTGGCATCTGTGTGCGTCAGTTCTCCCATCAATTGAACGGACTGGTCCAGCATTTCCTGGTAACGCTTGTGATCAAAGTCGTTATATGCATGATGCAATCCGATCTCTGCCAGGGCGATCAACTGTTTGACATGCTCCAGGGGGGAAATATCTTTCATGATTTTTTACGGGGTAAGGTAAAATAAAAAGTAGCTCCTTTACCCGGTTCCGATTCTACCCAAATGGTGCCACCCATCAAATTAACCAGGTTACGACTGATCGCTAAGCCGAGACCGGTACCGGCTACAGGTTTGTCAAAAGTATTTTCCAATTGCCTGAAATACATAAACACCTCCTCTTTTTTTGAAGGATCAATACCCACACCTGAATCTTTTACCCAAAAGAGTACTTTATCATCCTCCAAAGATTTATATCCAAAATGAATAAACCCCTTTGAAGTAAATTTCAGTGCATTGACCAGCAAATTAATTAAAATTTGCCGTAACCGGTAGGGATCTGTTGTAAACTCTGCCTGGTCATCCTTCCATTCTTTATCAAGCATCAGTGAAATATGTTTCTTCTTCTTTTTTTTCTCGTTTTCAATGATCTCTTTTATTTCATCCAGTTCCTGGTTGAGATTAAATGTTGAGTCTTTGATCTTCAATTGATTGCTCTCGAGCTTAGAGATGTCAATGATGTCGGTGATCAGATTGATCAGCTGGTTGCTGTTTTGATAAATATAGGTAGAATAACGGCTTTTCTCCTCTTCAGTCAACTCCTCCTCCATAATTATCTGGGTAAAACCGATAATGGCATTTAAAGGGGTTCTTATTTCATGAGACATATTAGCCAGAAATGCGGATTTTAACCGGTCGCTTTCCTGAGCCTTTAATTTGGCTTGTACCAGTTTAATTTCCGACTCTTTTCGTTTGGTAATATCCCGAATCAGACAAATATGACGACTGGGAGAATTCTGGCCTGGCGGACCGGGGATCAGACGGATCTCAAGATGTTTTCTCTTTTCATCATTGATCATGTAGGATTCGATAATTTGTGCTTGTCGTTCTTTAAGAAGTGCATGGAGTGAAGATTTTTCAATTTGCTGAAATCCTTCACTGATAAGAACTTTTTCAATGGGTAAACCTAAATATTCATCGGGAATCTTTTTGAAGTACAGTAAGGCAGCCGGACTGATATATTGAATGATCCCTTTTTCATCAAGTTTCATAATCAGGTCGGGGATGTTGCCCAGTAAATATTTCCATTCAAGGATCTCATCCCGTAATTGCCGTCGCCTGGTTTTTTGGAACCATGCATAAATCAGCCAAAATATGGCCATAATTAAAAATATACCGACTGCAATCTTACATGCTGCTAACATACAAAGGTTCTGATCATTATATTAAATGAAAACGAATGTACAAC
>JAGHDB010000231.1 GCA_021160155.1 Bacteroidales bacterium
CGCTATCGGCACGGAGAATTCTTTTATACAGCCGTCCCCCGATTCGGCGATTCTCCATTTTGCAAAATCTTTTCTCGAAGATACTATTTATCAATTAACCCTTCGCCACATTATGGATATTCAGGGAAATTTACTGAGAGACTCTGTCCATGCCGTAAGTTTCCATCTGCCCCGGTACCAGGAAGTTCAAATCAATGAAATTATGGCCGACCCGTCTCCGCCTCTGGGTCTGCCGGAAACCGAATATATTGAATTGTACAATGCAACGGACCACAGGATATGGCTGGATCAATGTATTTTTATCTTCGGAAACAAAGAAAAGATTCTTCCCCTATTCGACATGCCTTCACACGCATACAGGATTCTATGTTCAACCCCTAATGCTCCTTTTTTATCTGTTTACGGGCCTGTTGTACCCGTGCCTTCCATGCCCTCCCTGACCAACGGCGGGATGTCCCTCACCCTTCTGGATGCACACCGTCATCTGTTATCTCATATTACCTACACTCCGGAATGGTATCATGATTCCTATAAAGCTGAGGGCGGATGGTCGCTGGAACAAATCGACCCCATCCATCCCTGTCCCCGCTCCGAAAACTGGAAAGCAGCAATCAATTACCCAGGAGGCACTCCCGGAACAAGCAATTCGGTGCTGGCAGACAATCCCGATGAGACGCCGGCGGAAATAATCAATCTTTTTCTGGTCAATGACACCTCACTGATAATCCGCTTCTCGGAAGCTTACAATCCTGCCACTGCTGCAGAACCATCATTTTATGAGGCCAGCCACGGAAAAGGACATCCTATCTCGGCCATTACTCATCCTCCGGATTATCTGACCGTCATGTTAATTTTCAAGAAACCTTTCAAACCCGGGATAATCTATGAACTATCCATTTCTGAATATCTGACCGACTGCTCCGGGTATCCGGTAAACGCAAGTCATTGTTTTCGATTTGCCCGGACAGTTCATCCAGACAGCCTGGATCTAATTATCAATGAAATATTGTATAACCCTTTCCCGGGAGGAGCAGATTTTGTCGAGATTTTCAACCGGTCGGATAAGGTAATTGACCTTCATAGTATTTTACTGGCACAGCGTAATGACTCTGATTTTACTTTCATGGATATTTGTCCTGTCGGAGAAGAACCCATGCTATGCTTCCCAAAACAATACCGGATATTCACTCTGTCTCCCGGAGCGGTTAAAAATCAGTACTTCACTTCCGATCCGGTCACCTTTATTGGTCTCAAAAGGATGCCGTCCCTCCCGGATGACCGGGGAAACATAGTATTACTGGATACCAACCTGCATGTACTGGACGAGTTTCATTACAACGATGATATGCAGTTCGCCTTATTGCAAACCACTGAAGGAGTATCTCTTGAGAGGATCCACTTTAGTAGTCCCACGCAGGATCCGCTCAATTGGCATTCTGCTTCATCAGATGCAGGATATGCCACCCCGGGCGTACAAAACTCACAGTACAGTGACGAATCTCCAGGAAAGAACCTTATCACCACAGAACCGGATATTATCTCTCCCGATAACGACGGGTATCATGATGTCCTGCACATACATTATCATTTTGATGAACCCGGATATGTGGCAACGGTCATCATCTATAATGCCAACGGAAGACTGGTACGCACCTTAGCCAATAATATCCTTTTGGGAAAACAGGGCGAGATTACCTGGGACGGGCTGAATGACGAAAAGAAGAAACCCGGAAAAGGCATTTATCTGATATATGTAAAAGTTTTTAATTTGAAAGGAAAAGTACATGGCTACAAAAGAACCTGTGTTCTGGCGGGACAGCGGGAATAAAAAAACTTTTATTTCTCAGGAATACGCCAGGCAAACCAGATAGCCGGCAAGGCAAAAACAGCAGAAAAAACATAAGTAGAATCCAGTCCGGCCTTATCAGCCATAAATCCCACCACCAACACCATCAGTGACCCTACCACAAAAGATATGGTCATGTAAATACTATTCAGGAAAAGTAAGTTCTCCGAGTCCAGTTCCTGTACAACAGCCAGCATCACCGAGGTGGAAGATATAAGGAAAAAACCGATCAGGCCCAGCATAACCAAAGCCAATATTCCGGAAGTTTGTAAAAAGACCAGCATTAGCAAAGGGGCTATGAACGTTATAAACAATAACATATTTCTTCGGCCTATCTTATCGGAAACCGTACCCGAGTAATAAGTTCCCAGGGCTCCGGACAACTGCAGCACCGAAAGGGATATGCCCGCCATCCAAAGGGATTCTCCGTGATGAGTAAGATACACCGGCAGATAGAGAGTCAAAGAGGCTTTCATAGCCCCCCGGAAAAAAGCGATCCCGGCCAGATTGATAAACATACCTGCATGCTGTTTCAGCACTTTCCCATAGGGTGTTTCCCCTTTTCTGCGTTCATATTTTTTCTCTACAGGGATATCCTTTAATTTTACGTATAGTACGATAGACGCAAGCAATCCAAAGGGAATCAGCTTGTAAGTACCGTTCAATCCCATCAGGTTCACCGCACCGACAATCATAAGGGGACCAAGTGTCCGTGCCAGTTCTCCTCCAAACATAAACCAGCTCATGCCTTTGCCTACCCGATCTCCCGAAAAACCCCGGATCATAACCGGCGCCGGTATATGGAAAAAAGTCGAGCTGGCGCCGGCTACTAATAACAACACTGCTAAAAAGATATAACCCGGGGCTATCCCCAGCAGACTCATGGCAACCGAGGTTACTGCCGGAGCAACGATCACAAAATAATGACTTTTCACCTTTTCTGCCAGAATCCCTATAATGGGATTAAAA
>JAGHDB010000032.1 GCA_021160155.1 Bacteroidales bacterium
GCTCTGAATATGATTAAGCAGCAAAATCTGAGTTGATAAATTAGTTAATTATTTAAATAAAATTAGAAATACCAAATATTTGTTAAATTTATAACACGTTTAATCTGAGATGAATATGATACAAAAGATTCGCGTAACCAATCCTGTTGTGGAGATGGATGGTGATGAGATGACCCGGGTGATCTGGAAAATGATAAAAGATCGTCTGATTCTTCCTTTTCTGGACCTTAAAATTGATTACTTTGATCTTTCAATTACCCACCGGGATGAGACCAATGACCAGGTCACCATTGATGCAGCCTATGCAATTAAAAAAGCTGGCGTCGGAATAAAGTGTGCGACCATCACGCCTGATGAAGCAAGGGTTTCTGAATTTAATCTGAAAAAGATGTGGAAATCACCGAACGGAACAATCCGTAATATTCTGGGAGGCACCCTGTTTCGCGAACCTATTCTGATAAAAAATATTCCACGGCTGGTCCCAGGATGGGATCATCCGATATGTATCGGTCGTCATGCTTTTGGGGATCAATACAAAGCAACAGATTTCGTGGTAAAGGGTAAAGGTAAGCTTACGATCACTTTTACTCCGGAAAACGGTGATCCTCAAGAGTACGAAGTATTTAATTTTGAGGATGACGGAATTGCCATGGCCATGTACAATACCGACGAATCTATCAGAGGATTTGCCCACTCCTGTTTTATCATGGCTTTGGATAAAAAATGGCCATTGTATTTATCCACTAAAAATACAATCCTGAAAAAATATGACGGCCGTTTCAAAGACATCTTTGCAGAAATCTACGAAGATCAATATAAAGAACGTTTTAAAGCAGCTGGTATCTTTTACGAACACCGGTTAATTGACGATATGGTTGCTGCCGCCATGAAATGGCACGGTGGATATGTCTGGGCCTGTAAGAATTATGATGGAGATGTGCAATCGGACACCGTGGCACAAGGTTTTGGTTCACTTGGATTGATGACCTCGGTACTGGTCACTCCCGATGGTAAAACACTGGAAGCTGAAGCAGCCCATGGAACCGTCACCAGGCATTTCAGAAATTATCAAAAAGGTATCGCTACTTCCACCAATCCGATCGCTTCTATTTATGCCTGGACACGTGGTTTGACATTCAGGGGAAAATTAGATCAAAACAATGAATTGATACAATTTGCCGAAAAACTTGAACAGTCTTGTGTTGAAACCGTTGAATCCGGCAAAATGACCAAAGACCTGGCTCTGGTAATTCATGGTGATCAGTTGCAACCCGAACATTACCTGTCTACTGAAGAATTTTTTGACGAACTTGAAAAAACTCTTTTAACAAAACTTAAATAAAATGGAAACTATTAAAGAAAGATTTATCGAAAAAGCACTTCCAAAAGTGGAAGTGATTCGCAAGCTTAAAAAAGAACACAGCCAGATTCCTGTGAGCGAGGTAACTATTGGCCATGTGCTAACCGGCATGAAGGGTATCGTCAGTTTGCTGACTGATACTTCAAAACTGGATCCCCAAGAGGGAATCCGTTTTCGCGGTTACTCAATTCCCGAACTTCAAAAGTTGCTTCCAAAAGTTCAATCCGATGGAGAACCCCTACCCGAAGGACTTTTCTATCTTATGCTGATGGATGAATTGCCTACTCCCGAAAACGTGGCATACATCACCAGTGAATGGGCAAAAAGATCAGAGGTTCCGAAAAAAGCGCTACAGGTCATCGATGCCCTTCCTACTGATATGCATCCGATGAATCAGTATGTTGCAGGGATAGTTGCCTTGGCAGACGGCTCCAAATTCATGAAGGCATACCAGTCGGGAATGAATAAAAAAGATTATTGGGATCCCACTTATGAAGATGTGATGGACCTTATTGCCAAACTTCCACGAATCGCTGCTTATATTTATCGCCGCTCCTATCACAATAACCAACAAATAGATCCGGATCCTAATCTCGATTGGGCCGGTAACCTGGCACACATGATGGGTTTTGATGATGATGAAGTGAAAAGATTATTCAGACTTTACCTGTTTCTGCATGCTGATCATGAAGGAGGTAATGTCAGTGCTCATACTACACACTTGGTCGGCTCAGCCCTGAGCTCACCTTATCAGGCTTATGCAGCCGGTATGCTGGGTCTTGCCGGTCCGCTTCACGGCCTGGCCAATCAAGAAGTCATTAAATGGATTCTTGAAATGATCAAGGAATTGAATGTGGAGAATCCAACAAAAGAACAAATTGCACAATATGTGAAAGACACCTTAAATGCCGGACGTGTAGTACCCGGATACGGACATGCCGTATTGCGTAAAACCGATCCGAGATATATGGCACAAAGAGAATTTGCATTAAAATTCCTGCCTGATGATCCAATTTTTAAAGTTGTCAGCAATGTGTATGAAGTGGTACCTCCCATCCTTTCACAAATAGCTAAAATCCAAAATCCATGGCCTAATGTTGATGCTCATTCCGGTGCTCTTTTACTTCATTACGGAATCAAGCAATATGAATTTTATACGGTACTCTTTTCCGTATCCAGAGCTTTGGGCGTTCTCGCACAATTGGTTTGGGATCGGGTGTATGGTTTGCCTATCGAGCGGCCTAAATCGCAAAATCCAGCTTGGTTTATGGAAAAAGCGGGCCTGAAATCTTAAAGTTAAGATCTATTGTTAAACTAAAACATTAAAAATAATGGTTGATAAAATATCAGTTATTGGTGCCGGTAATGTGGGTGCCACAGTAACCCAGGTGATCGCTCAGTTAGACCTTGCCAAAGAGCTGGTTCTGGTTGATGTCAGAC
>JAGHDB010000212.1 GCA_021160155.1 Bacteroidales bacterium
ATCGGCGGCAACGATTCGATGGATACCATACACCGGGTAGAGGCTTACTGCAAAGAGCAGCATTACGATCTCACCGGGGTGGGGATTCCCAAAACGGTGGATAATGATCTTTTTGGTACGGATCATACACCGGGATTTGCCTCAGCGGCAAGAAGCAATATGTTGAATGTGATGCAGGCCGGTGTGTTGGCAAGGGATATGAAGCGGGTAGATCAATTTGTTGTTTATCAGACTATTGGCAGGGATGCGGGTTGGTTAGGTGCTGCTACGGCTTTGGGTAAAAAGGATGAGGAGGATGCCCCGCACCTGATCTACTGCCCGGAGTTTGTTTTCAATCGCGACCGGTTTCTGGCGGATGTGGAGTCGGTGTATAAAAAGATCGGATGGGTATCCGTGGTTTGCGGAGAAGGATTAAAATATGCCGATGGAACGCCCGTGAGTGCTTCCATGACAAAAGATAAATTCAACAATACCGAATTCGGGGCGATGGGAGGGGCCAGTGTCGGGTTGAATTTACACCGGATGATCTCGGATGAATTTGGCTTTCGCGGAGAGTTCCAGATCACCGAATCGCTGATCATGTCGGATTTCGTGAGGGCGGTGCCATTGGATCTTGAAGAAGCCTGGCAATGCGGACTGGAGGCAGTCAGGCTGGCTGAGGAGGGAATATCCGGATATATGGTGACAATTAACCGGATAGCTGATGATCCGTATCAGATACGGTTCGGGAAAGCTCCCCTGAGTGAAGTGGCGGTGAAAGCCCGGCCCATGCCGAAATCCTATTTCAATAAGGAAGGAAATTTTGTTTCTCCCGATTTCGTGAATTATCTTCGCCCTCTTATTGGCGAATTGCCTGAATTTTGGAAGATATGAACTTTAATAAAACCGTAGTTGCGATTCATGCACATCCCGATGATACCGAAGCCTGGTGTGCCGGGACACTGAAATTATTGAAAGAGAGCGGATACCAAATCGTGATCGTCACTATGACGGCAGGTGGTATGGGAGGTATCGGTTCTACTGAAGAAGAGACCATCCGCCTGCGACAACAAGAAGCCCGGAAAGCAGCAGCCGTGCTGGATGCAGAATATATCTGTATGGACGGCCGAGACGGGTACCTGTTTGATACCCCTGAACTCCGTATGGAGGTAACCCGTATTATCCGGAAATATCAGGCAGGTATTGTGATGACCCATCTTCCCATGGATTATCATGCAGATCACCGTACGTGCAGTAACGTGGTTGAAGCTGCTACTATCGTTGCTTCTTTGCCGAATGTACCGGTTAATGAAGAGCCGCTGCCGGTTACCCCGCTGTTATACCATACGGCGCCTCTGACACTGACCGATCCGATCGGAGCTCCGATCCCGGATCCTCACTTTTTTGTGGATGTCTCGGGAGTAATGGATACAAAACGTGAAATGCTGCAATTTCACCAGTCGCAAAAAGAACTGATGCGGGTGATGCACAAAATTGACGATTTTTTCGGAATGGTCTATCAGGGGAATAAAGATTACGGTGCCATGGTAGATGTCGACTATGCCGAAGTATTCTGGCAGCATCTAGGCGGCGGATTCCAAAAAGATCCCCTTATTCAGCAGGAACTCGGCAACCAGGTAAAATTCAAAAACTAAACCTTCTAAACCTTCTAAACTTTCTAAACCTTAAACAATGAATTTGCAGGATCCAAAATACACCCGCTTCGCGCTGGTGCGCGAAATGATGGAAACTCCATCGGTAGTCCGTCAGTTTGATGATCAGGTGGTGATCCCTTTTGCTGAACAGGTGAAAAAGAAAAAGGCCCTTTTTTTAACCGGTGAGGGCAGCAGCCGTATTTTCCCGGCAAAAAGAGCCATTTATTCGGCGATGCAACATAATGACCCCATTCCCGTTTTTACCGAAGGAGCCACGCAAGCACTTGAATATCAGCTAGACGACTATGCTGTGTTTGGAGCATCCAATTCCGGTAAAACCAAAGAAATCATCCGGTTGTTGACCAAATTAAAGCAGGAGAAGCATGATGCATTATTCGGACTTACCGCGCATACGGGTACCAAACTCGAAGAGCTGACACATCTGACACACGTGCTTAACTGTGGTAATGAAGATGCTGTGGCGGCTACTAAATCCGTAGTGGAGCAGGCCCTGTTCTATGATGCATTGCAACGCCGGTTGTTGGAAAAGGAACTTTGCCATTGTGATAATCTGGCCGGTGATCTCGAAAAATCCCTTACTGTGCAGATAGATGATGAGATGATTCGGGCACTGAAAAAGGCCGGCAGGATCTTCTTTGCCGGGCGCAATGACGGGGTAGCAGAAGAGCTGACCCTGAAAACCAATGAAATCACCCGGAAAAAATCGGATTACCTTGAAGGTACTTATGCGGTACATGGTATCGAAGAGGTGATGGATGCCGATGAAGTGGTGGTGGTGATCGATCCCTTTGAAAGCGAAGAAGAAAAAATGACCGAATGCCTGGTCAAAGGGGTGGGAATGACCGTATTGGCTATCGCTTCAAGACCGACTTCATTTCCCACGATTATCATTCCGGATAATAAACAGTTTGCTTCTTATCTCCAGTTGGCAGCAGGCTGGAATTTATTGGTAGAGATCGGACTGGCACTGGATATCGATCTGGATAAACCCGTCAGAGCCCGGAAAGTCGGCAACGAGTTCTAAATCGACTAAACTATATCCCACTTTTTCAGAAAATTAATATATTGCAAGATAAACCACTTGCAGTATATATGAAAAAAGTAGCAATCGGAATCGACATCGGAGGCACCAATACCGATTTCGCCTATGTTAACCGTGATGGACAGGTAATCGCCGAAGGAAAGATTAAAACCAATTACGGTGAAGCCGAAGTATTTGTGGGAGCACTGGTTGAAAAGCTTCGCATCGTACAAAAGAAGATAGGTGAACCGGTGAAAGTGATTGGTATCGGGGTTGGAGCACCTATGGGAAATATCAACAAAGGAACCATCGAGTATCCGGCCGACCTGCCCTGGAAAGGAGTTACCCCAATGGCCGATCTGATCAATTCGCACTGCGGTTTGCCGGTTTTTGTCACTAATGATGCTAATGCGGCAGCCGTGGGAGAGATGTTATTCGGAGCTGCCAAAGGGATGAAAAATTTTGTGGTGATTACGTTGGGGACGGGGCTGGGCAGTGGTATTGTAGTGGATGGGAAACTGGTGTACGGAGAAAATGGATTCGCCGGTGAGATAGGACATACTACTGTCAGACCGGGTCGTACGAACCGTGAGTGCGGCTGTGGCCGGGTTGGATGTCTGGAGACGTATGTTTCTGCTACCGGGCTTATACGAACCATGTTCAAGATCCTGGCTGACTCTGTTAAAGATTCTGAACTCAGGGATTACAGCTACAATGAGATGACCTCCTTAAAGATCGCCGAAGCGGCTGAACGGGGTGATGAACTGGCCATCCGGGCATTCAATCATACGGGTGAGATACTGGGCCTGAAGCTGGCGGATCTGGTGGCACATACAAATCCCGAAGCAATCTTTCTGTTTGGCGGACTCACACTGGCCAAGGGTTTGATCCTCGAGCCCACACAGAAAGCCTTCAAAGAAAATATGCTCTCTATCTATAAAGATAAGGTAAAACTACTCCCGTCCGGGTTGAACTCTAAAAATGCTGCGGTGCTGGGTGCCAGTGCGTTGGCGTGGGAGAAGTATAACGGGGAGGATTGAAGAAGGCTAAAGGCTAAAGGATAAAGGATAAAGTAAGGTAAAAGGTAAAAGGTAAAAGGCTAAAGGAGGATCATTTTATGAAACGGTTATTATTGTTTTTTGGGGTGGTCTGTTTTCTGCCGGCCGGGTTTATTTTACCGGTCTCCGGTCAGTCGTCAGGTCTGCAA
>JAGHDB010000155.1 GCA_021160155.1 Bacteroidales bacterium
TATCGCCCCCTGAATTAGAAGCACTTACAGACGGCAAATAAGCCAGGTTCTCAATCATCCAGGTTTGGTCGCCGATGGTTTTGTAGCTATAAGTATTTCCATCTCGTGAGTCGGTGAAACTCCCGTCAGCACAGGTACCACCTGGAGTTACAGAAACCTGAAAAGAGTCCTGATCGGAAGACCGCCCATCACTCACTATAATAGTTATCAGACATTCCCCTTGATCTGACGGCGCCTTCCATGCAACCGAAAAATCAGTTGTTCCCATAGGGAAACTGCCTTCTGAACAAGACCACATATAGGTTAATGGGTCTCCGTCTTGATCAGTTGCCACACAGGAAAATTGAGCAATTTCTCCAGTATGAATAGTATCAGGAGATATACCCGTTGATTGAATCTGAGGAGGATGATTCTTCTCGCAGCTCCATAGATAAGAAATTGCTAAAGTTGCAATGACAAATAATCTGTTTTTTAAATGACTACTTACCATCTGACAAAACCCAGTTTTTTAGTGATCTTCCCCAAGCAAAGTGAATCATGGGTTCGCCTGTCGAGGGTCATGTTGTCTTTTGTGGCCGACCGAATCATGGTGAACAAGCCAAGTCCGTTGGTGATATTTCCCTTGGGAGGTAAATCCTGGTCCCCTGCATTTTGATAGGTATTAATATAATCCCTGAAATATTGATCCCCGGCATAAAAAATCAGGTCAATTGAGGTAAACTTCCTGATAATAGTGTCGTTAATGGGCTTGATATTGGCAGCTATCTTGTTAAAAAACTGGTCGGCATAAAGATAATCAGCTCTGCCGGCCTCGAAGTTTATATCTTTCTTTAAACAAAAAGTATCCGAATGATTTACCCACGTGCCTTCAAACTGTTTGTAACGAAATACACAGACCAGGTCGCAATAAGCTGAACCTGGTCCTGGATAGATCCCAATTTCATACCTATCAGGATAAAGAGAGATCTGACGATACCATTTTGATTTGACTATGGGTGGCTCGATTATTCTAATCGTTGAAAACAAGGGACTTGACATTCCGGGAATGGTAATAATTAACCTGTAATGAGTATAAAGGTTACCGTATCTGTGCAGGGCCCTGTTATCCAATTGGTAACAATATCCAGGTGTCTCTGCAAAGATCCCGGGTGTCTTAATTTGGCCGGAAGGTTCAAAATGGATTTCCCGGATTTTGTACTGATCTATCCATGCTTCAAGACAAATATCGGCATTATCCCAATAAACCAACTGAGGGTTACGGGCCATATCATAAGCACTGGCATCTCCTGTAAATGATTTTGTTAGCGTCAGGTAAATAGTATCGTCTTCAGGATTCATCAGGCAATAAACAACCGGGACCGGAGCGACCGGATCAATCAGATCGAGCTCGTTGGAACAGGAAGATAAGACCACCGAAAAGAACAGAAAATAAAATCCAGGGTGCTTCATGCGAAGTATTCTCTCTATCAATTGTCTTTTACACATCTGACCGAATAATACCGGATAAGCTCACCAAAAATCCGTAAGTTGTACCAAAGCGTACCACTTTCACTATCAAAATAACAAGAATAAGGTCGAAAGAGATGGTTTTCTATGGTAAAGGAAGATGACCAGAATCCAGCTTGACCATCAATGCCGTTAAATATATTGACATCCTCGAAAGTACCATCTGTTGTTCTGTATCCTCCGTTCCTGAGGTCAAGGTTGAGATTCGAAAGGCCTTTGCTACCATAATAGAGAATGGAATATGGTCTTGGATAAGGTGCAAACAGCCCTTCCCACTCTTTTTGTGTGGGAATGTGCCACCCATCAGGGCAAATTCCTTGCGGATCGGTAACTTGGTAATTCATGGCTTCCTGCCAGAGATAGATACCACCAATGGTATCAAGGTATTCGAAATTGAGAATTCTGTACATTTCAACCGTGTCATTATCGGTCTGTTCATGGTCTGTCGGAATAATCGTTCCATAACGAAGATTTTCGGCCATCCACCATTGATCATTAATTTTGACGATCCTGTAGCGATTCCCGTCGCGACTATCGTGCAGGATACCGATCGGGTTCTCTCCAAAAACTTCAACAGAATCTTCCGCTGTGGCAGTATTACCTTCGAAATCTTTCACTTCAACAAAAACATGATAGAAGCCCGGCTGCTGATATTGATAGGCGATAGCATTATTACCGGAGTATTCAGTGTCCCACAACCCGTCACCATCAAAGTCCCAGCGATATTGCAATGCTATGGCGTAACAGCGGTCATCTTCGGATCCGGCCGCACTGAAATTAAAAAAAATTGAGGTGTCACCGAATGAAGGAAACACTTCTAAAACCGCCACGGGCGGCAAATTTACATTATTACAGGAAATGAATGGAAGAACGGTAATTAAAAGACTTACCAAACAAGTTGATATAAATTTAACTCTCATGTTGGTATAAAAGAATGAAAACATATCTTCAGGGACACATAAATGTAATTAAAATCTCTTCAATAAACCAGGCCAAATAAATTGTGGATGGAATTTTATTCATATTGCAGATATTCTTCTTCTTTCTATATTAATTGAAGTATGCAACAGCACTCACTGGACAAAAAAATGAGGAGGGGGGCACTCCCCCCTCCCGTGTAAAATTTCTGATTCAAGGATTGACAAGATCATAATAACTAAATTCCATTAAAGACAAAAAGTCTCCATAATTGGTAATAGTTGCATCTTTTGAATCAATACTTCCTATAAAAGTCCATGTCGAATAGCTGTGCCACTTAACCCATACCTCGGCTTTAACTCCATAGCTGTATGAGAATTTCCCTGACATATTCCAAATTGAAGTATAGTCAGGATCATATTCAATATACTCGGATGAAGTAAACTTTTCATCTGGGTCATACATATAACCCTTACCAACAATCTTAAGGGCGTAACAAGTTGGTGGATCTGGTATATCAATCATAGTATAGTTTGGCATTGGAGGAGGTATTGGAGCTGGTGATTCCGATTTGAAACTTGAGCCAAATAAAACTACCTCGCATAATATTAGTAAACTAATTATTTTTTTCATTTTTGTATAGCTTAAAGTTATTGTTTTCCACCATTTTGACGATAACGCCTTGAGCTATGCCGGCCCGGTGGAAGGCGGGCATAGCTTTTTTTCTTCCAATTGTTTTATTGGTTACTGCTGAATCCATCAGGAAGAACACTGAATCCAACTAATCATTACAGGCATAAACACCTCCTTTACTGAGATTTAACTTATCAGGATTTTAATCCTGATTCAATTCTTCATACAAAAAACCGTAAGGTTCCAATAGTTAATTCCAAAAATGCTTAAAAGGTAACCCTCTTCATTATATGATTTTTGTCATGTTTTTCATACCTTCATTTCATGCGTAGAATGGCAAAAAGTCTCTTTCTGTTTGGTGTATTTTTTCTGCTGGCAGGAACGGTATCTTCATCCGGTCAGAACAGGTTGATTCTCGAAGGCGACGTCAAATACGTCCTTCCCTACAAAGTTTCGCAGAACCTGATGATCATCCCTGTCAGTATAAACGGATCTCCGGTCATGAATTTTGTACTTGATACCGGAATTAAAAACACCATCATCACCGAACTAACGGGATTGGATACGGTTGCTCTCAGGTTTGCCCATAAAGTGATGCTGGCCGGGCTCGGTGAAGGAAATACCATCCGGGCCTGGTACTCTGTCGGAAACCAGGTGCGGGTCTCTGCTCCCGGAGATATTTACGCAGGAGTATCAGCCGAAGATATGGATGTTTATATTCTTTCTGAGAATCGTTTTGATCTGTCGCGTCAATTGGGCCGTCCGGTTAATGGGTTAATAGGAATGGATTTATTAAAGGATTTCATTATAGAAATTGATCCCGTGAACAGACTGCTGGTTTTCTGGAATCCGGATAAAATTAATTTGAAACAAAAAACAAAACGATTTAAACGCATCCCGATTGAGGTAAAAGGGGATAAAGCCCGTATTCCGGTAATACTCAACCAGGAGAATCGCACTGCGGTCATTTCCAACCTGTTGATTGATACAGGAGCCAGCCTGACTCTGTGGGTTGCTCCCCATTCGCTCCCGGGAATCCAAATACCTTCAGCAACGATGCAGTCTTTTCTGGGTCAGGGATTAAGCGGGGAAATTACCGGGATCAGCGGTCGTATTCCATCTGTTGAGATCGGCAACTTCAAATTGAAAAACCCGGTAGTCTCTTATCCTGATTCAGCCTCAATAGCCCTGTTATCTATCGATGAAAAGCGCAACGGAAGTATCGGAAATGAACTATTACGTCGTTTTCACCTGTTTCTGGATATGAAGGGGGAGCAGATTTTTCTCCGCGCCAACAGTAATTTCAGAAATAGCTTCACCTACAATAAAAGCGGGATGGAAGTGGATAAACCTTACCTGAATATCCCCATCTATCATGTGTTTAGTGTCACACCCGGATCACCTGCCGATATCGCGGGAGTAAAACCCGGAGATATCATCGAATACATCAATTACCTGCCTGCAGTGAATATCACACTCGATGACATCAACGCAATCCTGTATGGCCATTCAGGACGCAAAGTAAGGTTACGGGTTAGTCGGGGAGACGAGAAACTGATCCTGAAGATCAAGCTTACAGACCAGATCTAATCTCTTTTTCAATTATTTCTTTCCCTTTTGCGCCTCCTCTTTTTTCATTTTATCTTTATAGCTGACACCTTTGGTTATCCAGTCAGGAGCCGGTTTGCCCAGGAGATAATGGTTAAACCATTCATTGATTCTCCTGGTATAATCCTTCCGGTTTTCTTCTTTGCGCAATCCATGATTCTCTCCGGCATAAACCAGCAAAACCATAGGTTTTTGCATTCTTCTCATCGTAGTATACAATTCAATCCCCTGGTGCCAGTCAACCGCCCCGTCCTGATCACCAAATGTCACCAAAATGGGAGCTGTAATGTTCTGTGCCTGGAACATGGGTGAATTCGCGATGTATTTATCCATTATTTTCCAGTAAGGTTGTGTGAATCTTCCCTGGCTGGTTTCAAAAATATTCTGATTGGGGCCTCCCGAATTCCAGTACACCTCAGTATACATTGAGATCATATCCGTCAATGGAGCACCGGCAACCGCTGCAGAAAAGAGATCTGTCTGGGTTACAATAAAAGCCGTCTGATAAGCGCCCCAGCTATGCCCCATCAATCCGATCTTATTACGGTCAACCATCCCGCTCTCCAACACTTTCTCAACTGCCGGAACCACACACTCCACGGCAGAGATACCCGGATCATCCAGTCGATATACAATATCCGGCTGAAAA
>JAGHDB010000093.1 GCA_021160155.1 Bacteroidales bacterium
AAACTGGCAAGCGGATTGGAAGGGAAAGGCCGGATGGAAGAACCTGAAGCTATCGTGCAATGGCTGGAACAATTCTTTAAAAAAAAAAGCCGGTTTAACGGTAAACAGGTACTGATTACCGCAGGCCCTACATTCGAAAATATTGATCCGGTTCGTTTTATCGGTAATTATTCTTCGGGAAAAATGGGCGTGGCCCTTGCCAATCAACTGGCTGAAGAGGGTGCATCGGTTACTCTGATACTCGGACCGGTTAGTCAGGAGGTGAAAAGCAGGATTAGATCAGCTACTGGTCATCATGGAGCGATCACTGTGCATGAGGTCATATCTGCCCGGGAAATGTGGGATCAGGCAAATAAATGTTTCGCTGACGCGGATATCGGGATTATGAGCGCTGCCGTGTCGGATTTCAGACCTGCACATCCGGCCGGAGAAAAAATCCGGAGAACCGGCGAAATACTGCACCTGGATCTGCTTCCCAATCCGGATATTGCCTTTGAACTGGGACAGACAAAACGTCCCGGTCAAATACTGGTCGGATTTGCCCTCGAAACCGGTGAAGGAGTGAAAGAAGCCCTGGAAAAGAAAAAGCGGAAGAATATTGATCTGATCGTATTGAATACGCTGAAACATGAAGGCGCCGGATTCGGAACCGATACCAACCGGATAACCCTGATCGGTAAAGACAATAATCCCAGAGAATTTGAGTTAAAATCTAAGAATGAAGTCGCCCGCGATATTGCGGATGCAATCAATGAACTTTATAATTGAAATGATTAAATTTTCTAAACCATCTAAACCATCTAAACCATCTAAACCTCCTAAACTTTTTAATCTCTTAAACTCCCTTAACAGGTTATGATGAGAAAATCTTCCCGGATACTGCTTCTCCTTCTGCTATTCATGGTATCGGCTGCTCAACATCTTGCAGCCCAGGAACTAAACTGTATGGTTAGCGTGGTTTCGCCCCAGGTACAGGGAAGTAACCGGGAGGTGTATAACAATATGCAGAAAGCTATCTATGAATTCATGAACAACCGGGTTTGGACCGATCATATTTTCAAAGAAGAGGAGCGAATTCAATGTAATCTGATGCTGAACATTACCGAACGGATCTCTGATGATCAATTCAGAGCTACCCTTCAGATCCAGTCGAACCGACCGGTTTACAATACTTCCTATACCACACCGGTATTGAATTATCGTGATAATGATGTGCAGATCAAATATGTAGAGTTCATGCCGATGGATTTCAACGAGAACGGGCAGAATAACAGCCTGGTGGCACTACTGGCATTTTATGCCAATATTATACTGGGACTGGATTATGATACATTTTCGCTTGAAGGAGGGACGCTTTTCTATCAACGGGCTGAGAATATTGTAAATAACTCATCTAATGCACCGGAACCGGGATGGAAAGCCTATGAGGGCAATAAAAACCGCTACTGGATGGTTGAAAACCTGCTCGACGGCAAATACAGTTCGGTACGGGAGTGCCTGTACCGCTACCATCGCCTGGGGCTCGACCGGATGTCAGAACGGGTGGATGAAGCGCGGGCTGAAATTGCCGAAGCATTAGTAAATATGCGCTCCGCTTATCGTGAAAACCAGTCGGCCATGATCTTTCCGCTTTTCTTTACCGCTAAATCTGATGAAATTGTTAATATCTTTTCCCAGTCGTTCCCTGATGAAAAATCAAGGGTCGTCAATGCTCTGAAAGAGATCGATCCCGGTAACAGTGCCAAATGGGAACGGATTCAGAAAGCGGGGAATTGAGGGAGGATGTTGGATGTTGTAGAGTTGTAGAGTTGTAGAGTTGTAGGGTTATAGGGTTTAGAGTTATAAGATGTTATTTTTACCGAATGCTACAGTCTCTTTCTGTTAAAAATTATGCCTTGATATCCCGGTTGGAAATCGGGTTCGCCAAAGGATTGAGTGTGATTACCGGCGAAACCGGCGCCGGAAAATCTATCCTGGTTGGGGCATTGGGATTGCTGTTAGGGAAGAGAGCTGATACCGGAGTACTGAAAGACCGCGATCAGAAGTGTATGGTTGAAGCCGGTTTTAATCTGGATGGATTAGGATTGGAACCATTCTTTCAGCAACATGATCTGGATTATGATTCAAACACCCTGATCCGGCGCGAAGTTACATCCCAGGGTAAATCCAGGGCATTCATTAACGATACTCCGGTAGTACTTGCTACACTGAGAGAACTGGCAGAAAATCTGGTGGATATACATTCTCAGCACCAAAACCTGATACTCAATCATGAGGATTATCCGCTGCAGGTAATCGACCGTTACGGTCATCTTGAAAAAGAGGTGGCACAGTATGAACTAACTTATCATCATTACCAGGAGATCAGACGTGAGATGAACGATCTGAAGGACAGACTGGCGAAAGCACGGGAAGATCAGGATTATTACCGGTTTCAGCTGACTCAGCTGGAGCAGGCCCGTTTGCAGGAGGGTGAGGTCGAAGATCTTGAATCCCAACAGGAGTTACTGAGCCATGCCGAGGAGATCCACTCCCGACTGGCAGAATCGGTATCCAGATTACTGGATCAGGAACCGGCTGTCGTGCCTGAATTGAAACAGATCATCCGGCAACTCACTCCGGTATCACAATATGCATCAGATCTGAGCGAACTCCTTAATCGTTTGGAATCCAGTTATATTGAATTGGAAGATCTGAGCAGGGGTCTTGAAAACCTGGTTCAGACCATTGAGGTGGATCCCCTGCAATTGAACAGGGTGAATGAACGATTAGATCTGATTAACAGCTTACTGCAAAAACATCAAGCTAAAGAGGTGAGCGAACTGTTTCAATTACAGCAGCAGTACCGGAAACATTTGGATGAGATTGAAACATCAGATGAAACTATGAACAGCCTGTCTGAGGAGTTGAAAAAGCAATCGGAGAAGCTGAATCAAATGGCTGAAGTACTTTCGGTACACCGGACTAAAGTAATCCCCCGCTTTGAAAAACAGGTCATGGAATTACTCAGGGAATTGGGTATGCCTCATGGAATGTTTCAAGTGGCTCATTCACGTGAAGACAATTACCAGGTAAACGGAATTGACCGGTTGCAATTTCTGTTTGCCGCCAATAAAAACCAACAACCTGAAGAACTGTCGAAAGTGGCTTCAGGGGGCGAAATCAGCCGGTTAATGCTGGCCATTAAGTCGCTGATCAGTGACTCATTGAACACACCCACACTGATCTTTGATGAGATTGATGCCGGGGTCTCGGGAGAAATTGCTTTCAGAATGGGATCGTTGATAAAGCAGGTAGCCACCGGACGTCAGGTGATTAATATTACTCATCTGCCACAGGTTGCTGCCAAAGGAGATCATCATTATGTGGTTTATAAATATGATGATGATACCACTACCCATACCAGTGTAAAACAACTCAGCGCCGAAGAAAGAATCACCGAAATAGCCCGACTACTCAGCGGAGAAACCATCACCGAAGAAGCTCTTAACAATGCCAAAACCCTCCTGTTGAACCCCTAACTCACACCCACACCCACACCCACACCCACACCCACACTCACACCCACACCCACACCCACACCCATCTCACCATTCATCTGGAATGATGTTTTCAAGTAACTTGTTATAGACACCCATCACTCTGGCACTCATCCCCATATTGGAGAATCCGCCATCGTGAAAAAGGTTTTGCATAGTGACTTTACGGGTCAGGTCAGAAAACAAAGTGACACAATAATCAGCACAATCGTTGGCATCTGCATTGCCGAGGGGTGACATCCGGTTGGTAAAATCATACAGACCGTCAAATCCGCGAATACCACTACCGGCAGAAGTCAGGGTGGGCGACTGTGAAACCGTATTCACACGAACATGTTTGGAACGGCCATAGATATACCCAAAACTCCTGGCAATACTCTCTAACAGGGATTTTGCTTCAGCCATATCGTTATAACCGTAGAAACTTCTTTGAGCGGCAATATAGGAAAGGGCAACTATCGATCCGTAATCAGCAATGGCATCCATCTTCTTAGCCGTTTGCAAAAGTTTGTGCAACGACAAGGCTGAGATATCCAGGGTTTGTGAAAAGTATTGATAATCCAGATCGTCGTAAGATCGTTTTTTCCTGACATTAGGTGACATACCTACTGAATGGAGGATAAAATCGATTTTACCACCTAAGATTTCCTGGCTCCTCTTTAACAGGTGGGAGAGATCCTCAATTTTGGTTACGTCAGCCGGAATTACTTCACTGCCTGTTTGCTCAGCCAGTTGGTCAATACTTCCCAAACGGATCGCAAACGGGGCATTAGTGAGTACAAAACGGGCGCCCTCTTCATGTGCACGTTCGGCAACTTTCCAGCCGATTGATTTATCATTCAGGGCGCCAAAAATAATACCCTTCTTGTTTTGCAGTAAATTATAAGCCATATATCCGGGGTTTTATAGGTAAAGCAGCAATAATATCAAAGGTACGATAATTCCAATTGCGGTATAAATACCTCCCAACTTACTGATACTGTGTTTGCCCGATCTGATGAGAAACAGTCCGGTTACCGAAATAATGATCCAGGCCACACAAAACAGGTCTGAGAACCATTTCCACCAGACGCCGGGATTGTAATGAAGAAAATTAATCTGAAAAAATAAAGGCCGTTTACGGATTGTTTCAATTGTTCCTATACTTGAAGTAAGGTTAACCTCCAGGCTGCCATGCTGAAGAAAAACTTTCAACAAATCGGGTTTCGGGAAGTAGTATTTCTTGTATTCGCCCTTCATATCCAGATCGGTCAGCAGATCTTTTACCCATTGAGCATCAATTTCAGCACGTGTAGCCGGTTCACTCAGGGTGATCTCATAACGTTTGATCTGGTAATTGGGATTAAAATCCCGGATATGATTCAGGGTCAATCCTGAAATACCGTAAATAACAGACATACCGAAAAAAAGGTATCCCAAATCACGATGCAGGATACGGATCAGCTTTCTGATTTTCATAATCTATAGTCAGAATTTTATTTTTCTTCTTTGACTGAAACTGCTTCCACAGTATAAATCGAAATGTATCCTTGATCACTGGCCGCAATCTTTTGACGAAGTGTGTTGATTTGTTTTTGTTTGTTTTCTGCTTCACTATCTCCTTCATGGCTCTGTCCGCCTTCTCCTTTATGCATGACTTCTTTGGATTCTTTCCCCAAATTATCAAGGTAAGCCTCGTCGATCTTCTGTTCACGAATATAACCGGTTACAGAAACATTCGACCCTTCAAGTCCTATATCAAAAGCGGCCGTTTTATTTCCGGCTACTATTTTAACCCGTTCTTCACCCAGAAAAAGCCGTTTCCCCGATTCACGGCAAACATGTACCGCCATTCCGTTTATTTGCACCAACTGATCAACAAATTTTGGAGCCTCGGTATTAAAGTTTGCAGGAGTTAGTACCACTTTAGGCTCCTGATTGTTATTTCTGTTCTGGCACGCTGCTATGAGTCCGGCCAGCACAAAGAGGAATAGTAATTTTTTCATAATTAATTAGAATTGATTGAGGCGCAAAAATAGTATAATATGATTGATTATAAGTTGTGGCGGAATAAATACTATTTTTGGAGATAATTTCATCATTATGAAATTTAACTGGGGCAATATTAAAGTTTTTTTTAAACGTCTGATTACAGCACTCATTGTGGCGGGCACACTGGTGGTGATATATCTCCTTTTTCCCCACCGGGGGAAGTTCCCGTATGAATACCAAAAGGGGGCTTTCTGGGGGCATGAAACCCTGATTGCTCCTTATGATTTTCCTGTTTATAAATCGGATGCCCAGATACAATCAGAGCGTGACAGCGTTTTGAAACAGGTGAATCCGTATTTTGACTTAAATCCTGAGATCGGTTTGAACCGGATCAATGAATTTATTACCGAGTGGCCGCAAATTTGGCAGCGTGCCCGTCTCGGATTTACTTCTGACTCATTGATTCGTAATTTGCCTTTGGGGTGGGACAGCCTTTACCAGGCTGCTGCCAGGTATTGGTTAGACAGTTTGTACCGGACGGGAATTATGCCGGGGAGTATGGTTGAGTTGTTCCCGGATTGGGATCACCGGGTATTGAACGTGATCGTGGATCAGGTAGCTACCGAACGACAACCGGGACAGGTAAAAGATCCGGTTAAAGCCTATGAATTTCTGCAACGTGTACTTACCGATACTTCACGGATCAACGGAGATCCCTCTTTCTTGGCTTTTCTTTTCCGGACGGTTGGATTTAACGGATATATTGAAGCAAATCTGCAGCCTGATTCTCATAAAATAGAGGAAAGTCGTGCGGAGGCTACCGGTAACATCAGTTTATCGCGCGGATTGGTCAGCAGGGGTCAGCGGATTATTTCACGGGGGGATGTGGTGAATAATGAACGGTGGCAAATGATTGATTCATATCGTAAAGCATACCAGAAAGAATTGGGGGATGTGACTTCACGATGGATTGTAAGAATCGCGCAGTTACTGATGATTCTGATTTTAATCTCTTTTCTGCTGCTCTATCTGTACCATTATCGTCGTGATATACTCAATGACACGGTAAAAACCGGTTTTATCTTTTTCCTCCTTTTATTGGGCGTAGTGGCGGGGGGACTGATCGAGCAGTCGGCCAGCATCTCCATTTATCTGGTACCTTTTATTATGGTGCCGGTCATCATTCGTAATTTCTTTGACTCCCGTACGGCCCTTTTTACACATCTGGTGGTTATGCTGGTAATTGGTTTCCTGGTGCCGAACGGTTTTGAGTTTATCCTTATGCAGATTTTGGTTGGTTTTGCTGCGATTATTTCGTTCCAGCACCTGCACCGCAGAGGTCAGTTGGTGATGACTGCCCTGCTGGTGTTTTTCTCATACGCAGTAATCTATCTTTCTCTTTCGATGATGCATGAAGGACGGCTAAGCACCATCCGCTGGATCAACCTGGCATGGCTGGGGGGTAATAGTTTATTGGTTCTGGTTTCCTATCCGTTGATTTTTATTTTTGAAAAACTATTCGGATTTATTTCGGATGTGACCCTGATAGAATTGTCTGATTCTAATCACCCCCTGCTGCGGCGTATGGCAGAGGAGGCACCGGGTACTTTTCAACACTCTCTGCAGGTAGCGAATCTGGCAGAATCGGTTATCCATGAGATCGGGGGTAATCCTTTGCTGGTCCGGACGGGAGCCATGTATCATGATATCGGGAAAACAGACAGCCCTTTTTATTTTACTGAGAATCAGTCGGCCGGGGTGAATCCTCATGATCACATGAACCGTATCCAGAGTGCGGAGATTATTATTGCACATGTCAAAAGAGGTGCGGAGATTGCCCGTAAGCACCGGTTGCCAAAACCGATCATAGATTTTATCCTGACTCACCACGGAACTACCAAGGCCAGGTTTTTTCTTTCCATGTTCCGTCAAGAGCATCAGGATGAAGAGATTGATGAGGGAGCATTTACTTATCCCGGTCCGAAACCATTCAGTAAAGAGACTGCCGTGCTTATGATGGCCGATGCGATCGAAGCCGCTTCGAGAAGTTTAAGTGAATATACGGAGGAAGGGATTAATGAATTGGTGGATCGTATCATTGATCACCAGATGGAGGAAGGACAATTTATCGAAGCAGACCTGACATTCAGGGATATTTTCAAAGCCCGCGCTATCTTTAAAAAGAAACTGATTAATATTTACCATGCACGGATTGCTTACCCGGATTAAAAAGGTGCTGCAGAATATTTTTTTATTATCATGAAAAAGAACAAGTTATTCCGCCGGTTGATTCTACCGCTTATTTTTCTGACCTTGATTGGTGGGTGCCGTAAGTATGACGATGGCCCGCTGATTGATCTTTACTCAATACCTAAAAGAGTTTCGGGTAGGTGGTGGTTCAGCAAGGTATTAATTGGAGAAGCTGATTCTACTGAGAATTACAAGTACGGTAACCTGGAGTTTGGATTGTATGAGAAAGAAGCAGGGGGATTTGTGTGGGATAGAGATGCTTATAATACGCAATCAGATCCGACCCAATTAACAGGTGGAGTGTGGAGATTATACGCTAATCGTGATTCGTTTGAGATGAAATTCATTGATCTGGTGACGCATGACTCTTTGTTTTGGTACTGGAAGATTAAACGATTGGCATACAATGAGTTCTGGCTTGAGCGACATGACCGGGATTCTGTCAGGATTTACTGGAAGCTATGGAAGTTGGTTTATTAAAGACTAAACTTTCCAATATTTAAAACGCGGTTAATATATTGATTATAAAAAAGAGAGGGTGTCTGAAAAAGCACCCTCTCTTTTTAATTTATTATCCGACAGAATCATCCGTCTTGCGGATCTTTTTCAGTCGGGATTGGATTAGGACGAACATCCCACCAAACACGTGCACCGAACATACCAAGATCAATATTCTCAATACCCTGCCGAGTTTTGGCTGCATTCAGATTAATCCCGTTTTCGCTCTGTTCTCCATCAGAGTAAGGTAGACGAATGGGTAACCCACGACCGGGATATTCAGTGGCTTCCAGTTCATATTCGAAGATGCGACTGGGGGTGTGTGTTCTGCGGATTTCTGCATAGGCTTCAACACCCTGACCGAAAATGGCCATCCACTTCTGTTCGGTGATCAGTTCAACCGCTTTATCTGGATTAAATACGACCTTTTCCTGAGCGAGGTATTCATCAGCTGCATCACCTACACCCCACAAGTCGAGGCTGGCACGTATACCATTTTCATAAAAGGTCTGTGCGTCACCACCTACACGGGCATTGTGTTCAGCAATATAGAATTCCACTTCGGCATATTGGAGCAGGTATACCGGAGCATCCGGAGTATAGGCAATGGCAATTCCCAACAGGGAACGATTGGCTACACCGGGGTCGTTCGCTGAGCCGTTTTGGTGTCCTTTGTATTCACCATCTGAAGCCCTGGGCTGGGCAAATACAGGAAGACGTGGATCATTACGGTCTTTCATGAAGTTCACCGCCGTTTGTGAAATACCCTGGTCGGTACGCGTGTAGAGGGTATTATAAATCGGATTCCGGTAGGGAAGCGCACCCGGATAGACGAGTTTGGCATTGTCGTCATTGCTCTCCATCAGGGGATAGGTAGCCGGATCATTCAGCATT